>NZ_JBARVQ010000356.1:0-4192 GCF_049646345.1 Albidovulum sp.
CTAAGCTGTAACCCTTTGCAGCGGCCATAGCCCAAAGCATCAGAATGTTGATACCGCGATAGGCTTCGCCGTTCCATCGCATGGGCAGGGCTGCGCCTGCGGCTCCTCCGGTCCAAGGTTTGCGCCACGGCGGGGTTCCGGCCTCAATCTGGGCGATGATCTGTTCCGTAACATGGCTGTAAACGTCGAATTTTGCATCGGTCATTTGTGACCCTCCGTTGTCGGGCGGGCCGGGCTTCTCTTCCCTTTTCCGCCAATGGGCGGGCCTTCCTGATCTGCTGTCTGGAATGCCCATGCATTCCGGACGGCAGAGCAGGTAAGGGCAACGCCCGTCCTGCGGCCGGGCAGGACCGTGACAACTGGGTGGAGGGCGTGAAATTGGGAGGGAACCGCGCGCTTGCGCGTGGGAGGAACCGGATTTCTCGACAGGAACCGACGCCGCTTGCGGCGGCGCTTGCCGGTTTTCTCGGGCCTGCACGGATGGCAGGCGGAAACTTGGATTCAAATGTCGTCAGGGGTGGGGTGAGTGGGCTTTGCCCGTCGATCCCTGCCTCTGTCCTTGGCCAAACCAAAGCCCGGCCTGTGGCCGGGATTGCTCATCTAGTATGCACGCCAAGCTGCCAAAGCTTGCGGTTTCAGGACTTTAGCACTGCATTCCCCCAAATCAGCCTGGTCCTTGAAAACCACGCTTCTTAACTGCGAGCATAACCTTTTCATTGATCCGGAGCCGCGTCTCCAGCTGTGCGGCTGAAAGGTTGCGTTTAC
Organism: Albidovulum sp.; assembly: GCF_049646345.1. GTDB lineage: Bacteria > Pseudomonadota > Alphaproteobacteria > Rhodobacterales > Rhodobacteraceae > Albidovulum. The sequence goes on from NZ_JBARVQ010000356.1 coordinate 766, forward strand.
GCATCGTGTTCTGAAGAAAGCCGTATTCCCATGAGCTCAAAAGGCCTCGTTCATAGAAGTACGCAACAGCATCGGCATTGAGAGCTTTGGTAGGATCTCTACGGACGCGCTTTATCGCAGTAAAAATCAGGTCAGAGCGCAGACCGAGGAAGCGCTTAACACACTGATTTCCTACATCTGTTGACTGCCCTGTAACTCGATTATGTATGTGGCAAATTTCGTTGATTGGGAAATGCCCACAAAGGCATGTCTCGGGCTCATCAACATCATGGATGCCTACGAGACCCCACTCTTTACGCGCAACCTCCCAGTCAATCGCTTGGCTCATCGCCAAGATGCGTTCCTTGAGCTGTCGAAAATTGAAGCCCTCGCCCATAAATTATCACCCTCTCAACGAAATTTTGGGGCCCAGCTTTCGAGAAGTGCTGCCTCTTCGTCCTCATCTTCATAGGGATCGTCAGTCAGCGCTTCGCTGGACAGGACCGTAAGGGTGTAGCCGTAGCTGCCTAGCCCAACAACCTCTTCGTCAATAATGGTGCCCGCCGGTCCGCCGAACCAATCCGCGAGAGTGGACTGGTAGCAAACAGAACGCCCTAGGCGGATGTTGTCTGCCACCGCATTGAAGGCGCGCGTGCCCGTGTGCGGCAATCCATCCCCTTTTCGCAGAAAGCGCAGCTTTCCAAGCTTCTTGAAGCTCTCAGACATAAACCCGTACGACACTTGCTCGCGCTCACTGACGATGATTGCCACCGGATAAGGCGCACATTCGGCGGTCCTGATGGCAGCCGCAGTGAGGGAGGCTTCGGCCACGGTAGCTAGATGCTGAACACCCCCAAGGCCAATCGGCGCCTGGTAAAGCGCCTCGCGCGTCAGCCGGGTTGGCATCAGAAGGCCTGAGGCGAAGTGGTCCGCTTCGATTTCTATCGAACTGTTCCCTTGAACAAACCCCGCCCTAGAGAAGTGCACAGGCCCGGTCTTCGCGATTTCCTCAGGATGGCCATCGAGAAAATAGTGCCCAAGTTCGTGGGCAACGGTGAACCGGCGGAATCCTTCGCTGCGGATGTCGGTTGCGTAAATGATGCCAACTCCGTCGTCGGTGAAGACGATGCAGCCGCTCATGCCTTTACGGTCGGGGTCCTTGGCCTCAACCAGAATTTCCTCTTTGGCAGCAATCGCAAAGGGGTCTACGGGAAACCCAGTGAAGCCACCGTCTGCAGCGATCTTCTCACCACACTGCCGCGCCATGAGAAGGCGAAACTTGCTCACTTCTCACGATCCTCCCGCCGCCGCGCAAGCGTGTCGATCATCAGCTGAATGCTTTCGCGGTCTGCGTGAGACAGGCTCTCCTCATTCCTGAAGGCTGTTGTGGAGCCTTTGATGGTGTCCGCCCTGCCCAACAGGTAGTCTGAAGATACGCCAAGCGCTTTTGCCAAAGCGCGAATATTGGCGAACGACGGTTTCCGGCGGTTCGCTTCAAAGTGACCAATCGCAGCAGGTTGAAGTCCCGTTATCTTTGCAAGTTCTGTTTGGTTCAGCTCTCTCTGCTCACGAGCAGCACGCAGTCGGGCAGCAAACACGCCATCCGGTTCATCAGCAGTTGACATGACGCATCCAGTCATTATATTTATGACGATATCGTAGGATATCGCTGGGGCCATTTGGCCTTTTTCTTTAGCGGGCCATCCTACGTTTTCGTCATAAAAACTATAACCAAACAAGGACTTGGTCAAGAGAGAATCGACCACCTTGAGCGAAGACCGGACACGTGAGGAAAGGAAGGAGGTGATCAATATGGCAAAGTCAAACAACGAAGTGACGAGCGCGAAGGCTGCATCAGCAGCGTCAAAAGTTCTCAGCAATCCGAAGTCTAGCCCGGCTGCGAAGACAGCGGCGGCTTCAGCACTGACACAGCGTCCGAACAAAAAGTGACGCAGAAACAGAGGAGTGCCTGGTAGCCCCCGGCACCCCTTCCAAACAGGGTTGGCTGAAGCCACGCTGTATCTCAACTTACCAAGGAGCGTCTAAAAATGGCTGACAGACAAGTTACCGCATCCGGAAAAGACAACGACGGGGATATCACGAAGCTCTGCAAGGCTGGCGAAACATGGTCGCCCCGCTTGAAGGCTGATGCGATCCGCGACATCGAGAACGGCCTGCATACCTACTTCGTGCAACAGCCTGGCACCACTCGGGTCAACGTCACTGTCGTGAACGGAGCCACCGGAAAGTACCTCCGTTCGACCGCAGACAAGTCTTCGAAGAACAATCTGGACAACCTTCCGGACTGTTAAGCCGATGCACTGCAACAACTAGGCTCGCGGACAGCAAAGCTTCTGCGAGCCCAAATCCCTCTGGCTTTGAACGTAAACAGAAAGGTAGATGTCATGCCGCAAGACCATCAGATTACCTGCATAATTCCCGATAGTGCGGATGCTGATCGTCGCATCGATAGCATTGGCGGGACCAGCGGAGGCACGGGCGGCGGCGGTTGGTGCATCAAGCTCGATGTTGCCATCAAAGGCATTGAAGATGGAAAATGGCGTTTCTGGACCAGCGCGAATGGCAAATCTGTCTGGGTGATCATCGCCAAACGCAACGGTAAGAAGTACCTCAAAACTGAAGCCGATGGCGACGAGCCGAACAACCTTCTGAGCCTGCCCCGGTGCAAATAGAGCTCACAGTTCCCAACCCAAGTCCCTGTCGCGTTCGCGTTGCCTTTCCAGCTCAAGCTGACGCTGTTTTTCGCGCTCTTCTTCCAACTTTCGCTGCTGCTCCTGACGCGGATCGGGCTTGTCCCGCCCAAGCACCTGCTTTAGCCGGTCGCGGATAGTATCGGACCCAGCTTCATGGCCGGTGCCATCTGCCCCAAGATCACGCCCCGCAATGCGCGCCAGACGCTGCTTGATCTCATCCTGGCCCAGCTCCTTCGCCTGCCGCCCTGCGACGGCGCGCAACGCCGCCAACCCGGCACTGACGTGGCCCTGCCCTTCTTCGCGCGCCTCGGCCCAGGCATCGCGCGCCAGCTCCAACCGCTCGCGCATTTCCGCGAACATCGCCTTGGCCTGACGCACGGCATGCACCCGCGCGCCCCTTTGGGTCAGCGGTTCATACTCGCGGCCCTCGGCCTCGGCGGCGAATTGTTCCCGGCGCTCGATGGCATTGGCCGCCGGGCCAAGCTTCAGCTCAGGCTCGCGGTCCAACTCTTCAGCCTTCAACGTGTCACCACGGGACAGCGCAACCTCGCGCTGCACCTCCAATGACCGATGATCAACGCGCTCAACCTGCCCTTCCAGCTCAAGGGCATGGTTTTGCAGCTCCGCCCAAACCCCGCGCATCGCCTCGATCTCCGGCCCGCCGGTGCTGGCGGCATCGAGAATGCGGGTTTTGTCGGTCAGCCCCTCGGCAGACAAAACGCGGGTGGTGGTCA
>NZ_JBARVQ010000357.1:0-1822 GCF_049646345.1 Albidovulum sp.
ACACGGGTTTGAAGCAGGTGCCGTGTCATGCAGCACGTGCCGACACGACAGCCCACGCTCGATCGCTAGACAGAGGCAGCCCCGCGACGAACCCTGGTCATGCGGTAGCCAACCCGCGGATAAGAGCCGGATCAACCGTCGTCCCTTGCCCTGTCGCCTGCCTTGGGCATCGATCAAATGCACGGCCGCGAAAGCGGATCGAAGACGTGCGCCTCGACGTTGACAGAGCGGACATAGTCGCCCGTGAAGATTCGCGCCGTCACGCGCGTTGAGTTTGCGGGGGCGGCAGCAGGTTTTCGCGGATGGCAGCCAGGGCCATCATGAGCACGCACAAGATTTCCCTCAGCCAGGCGAGAAGTCGGCGGAAGTTGTAGCCGACCGCGGCGAGCACCGCGTTGGCTGCGTCGCCGTGGGGTCCGATCAGGAAGTTCCGGTCCATGCGGTGGTCGTTCTTGAGGTGGCCTATCACCGGCTCGACCGCGGCGCGCCTTCGCAGCTCGCGCTTGATCGTCTTCGTCACGCCGCGCTTCTGCTCGCTGACGTAGACGCGCATGTTGTGCGGCGCTGGCGCGTTGTTCCCGCGATAGCCCTTGTCGGCGATGATGCGGCGGATCTCGTTGCCGATCAGGCCCTGGACGTGCGGGATCACGGTCTCGAGCGTGTGCCCGTCATAGGGATTGCCCGGCAGCGCCTTGGCGGCGAGCACGAACTGGCCTCCCGCCGAGGGCTCGACCGTCGTTGCCACCGAGACCTTGACGCCGAACTCGTAGGGTCTGTGCGCCTTGCCTTTGCCGATGCATTCGACCTCGGGCGCGTGGATCGAATAGACCTTCTGTCCGCGCTGGCCGCGTTTCTGGTCGTGCACGCGTTGGGCAAGAAACAGCTTCGGCCGGAAGATCTGGTTCAGCGACCTGTCGTGGCGCACCTGGCGGTCGATGTCGCGGATGACCCGGCCGAGCCAAGTGCGCAGGCTGCGCAGTTCGCGGCGCGCGCGGTTCCATTGTTTGGCGTGGGCGTATCGCTGGTATTTCATCAGCGCCCGTTTGCCGACCCTCGGATAGCCCTGGCGCAGTTGCACGCCGTGCTTCTTCGCGAGTTTGACCAGCATCACGCGCGCCCGGTTCAGGAGTTTCGCCTCGGTCGGGAACGTGATCGCCTTTTCCTGCACGGTCGTGTCGACGATGATCTTCTGGAGGTCCTTGACGTCGACGGCATTGGTCTTGACCGCGACCGACAGGCTCTCCTGCAGCAGCACCTCGAGCCGTTCCTCGCCCACCCGCTGCCGCCATCGCGTCATCGACGAGCGGTCGAAGGGCGCCCTGTGCCGGAAGTGTTCCTCACCGCAGAAGTGCTGGTAGTAGGGGTTCTCGACCCAGCGGCCGGTGAGCTCCTCATCCGACAGGTTGTGCATGTGCTTGAGGATGGCGAGGCCCGCCATCAGGCGTGTCGGAAGCGGCGGCTGGCCCGGGCCATCATCGTGCATCGCGCCGAGCCGGTCACCGATGGCCTGCCAGTCGATTAGGCCGCCGAGGTGCACAAGCTCGTGGCGCATGTCGATGATCTGGTCGAGCCGCGCCCGGAAGAGATCGTCCTGCCCTCTCGACTGCTCGCGCGGTTTCATGGCGGCCTCCCCCGTTCGATCCCGGTGAGGGAATCACGGTTCGCCCGGCAACGAAATCCCGCATCGCAATTTGCAAGGAAATGACCACCAAACCGCGGGGATCCTGCAACTCCCAGGCACCGCAAGAAGCCATTTTATCTGCAGGAACAGCCGCTTGACGAAACTTCACGGGCGACGACATAAGAGCCCGGATCATGCATC
>NZ_JBARVQ010000358.1:0-12638 GCF_049646345.1 Albidovulum sp.
GGTGATTGGTAGCACCATATCTAACCCGTTCCCAAAAGGGGTCTGCGCCCCTTTATGCAAACATTTCAAATAAGAAGTTAAGGATGAGTTAATAGAACAACTATTGGGCGAGTTTGCGTCAAATTTAGGCAGATATGTTACGGTTCTCACCCAGTGCCTGCCGTTCCTGTGCCTCGATGGCCTTTCGTGACCAAGTAACGGTGATCAGCGCACCACAGCGTTCGGGGCGTTCGTCTTCGGCCAGAAACGGATCGGCCCCGTTCTGGAAGGTCAGCCTAGCGCCGGTCCGTTCAAGCAGAGTTTTTGCGATGAAAAGGCCAAGCCCCATTCCGTCATAGCCCGGCCGGTTCCGGTCGTCGTCGCGGCGTCGCGACATCAGCGGATCACCGATTCTGCCGATGAGATGCGGGGGAAAGCCCGCGCCATCATCAGCGATGTGAACCGAGATATGGGTCGGCGTTGCCATCGTATCAATCCAGACATTGTCCTGCGCGAAGTCGACGCCATTTTGCACCAGATTGCGCAATCCGTGGATGATCTCCGGATGCCGCCGGATCGTGGGCTGGGCATTTGCCTGCCCCGGTACATCGCCGATGTCGAAATGCAGGACCTTCCCCCGGTTGAGGTGCGGTTCGGCGGCTTCGCGGATCACCGCCGACAGCGGGGCAAAGCGCATGTGCAGATCATCCTTTCCGGCCCGGCCCATGGATCTGAGGATATCCCGGCACCGGTCGGCCTGCTCTCGGATCAGTTCGGCATCCTCGCGCAAGACCGGATGCCCTTCCAGTTCGTCGGCCAGTTCGGCGCTGACCATCTTGATGGTCGCAAGCGGTGTGCCCAGCTCATGTGCCGCCGCAGCGACCACCCCTCCAAGATCGGTCAGCTTCTGTTCGCGGGCCAGCGCCATCTGCGTGGCCAGAAGCGCGTCGCCCATGGAGTGGATCTCGGACGCAACCCGGCGGGCATAGAGCCCGAGGAACACGACCCCGATCACGATGGCCAGCCAGAAGCCGAAGCCAAAGACGCCCGGCACCTGAATTGCTGTTCCGTCGATCATCTTCAGCGGTCGGTGGGTAAAGGCAATCAACGACACAAGCGCGATGGTCACCGAGCCGACAAATACGGTCGCGCGGCTTTGCAAAGCCGTCGCCGCGATGGTGGCGGGCGCAAGGATCAGAAGGGCGAAGGGGTTGTTCAATCCGCCGGTCAGGTACAGCAGCAAGGCAAGCTGGGCAGTATCGAACAGAAGCGTCAGCATCGCCTCGGTCTCGGTCAGCCGCTTGTTTTCGGGATAGGCGAACATCGTGACAAGGTTCACCGCTACCGCCGCCCCCACGACCATCAGGCAAAGCGTGACTTCCAGATCGACATCGTAGTATTTCCAGGCAACCAGAATGGCCCCGACCTGACCGGCAACCGCCATCCAGCGCAGCAGGATCAGCGTTCTGAGCCGCACCCAGTCGCTGCGGGTGATACGGGCCGGGAACCCTGTATCGGTCTTGGTCGCGATGGGGTCGGTTGCCGGCTGGCTCATATCAGGTCCTGTTGTCGCATCCCGGCGCTTGTGAATTGATAGTCGGCGCGGGATGCGCGATCAATGCCGACACCAGTCAAAGAGGAATCGTATGCCGGTATCGACCAGAACCTATGCCCTCGCGGCCGTGTCCCTTGTCGCTGTTGCGCTAGTGGCGACCTATGCCGTGACCCGCTATGGAATGTCCGATCCCTATGCCGGGTGCCGCGAAGGCAAGATTGCAGGGGTTGCGACCATTGGCGGGCCATTCACGCTGGTGGATGAAGATGGGCGCACGGTCACCGATACCGATATCCTGACAAAGCCGAGCCTTGTCTATTTCGGTTATACGTTCTGTCCTGATATCTGCCCGACTGATACGGCCCGCAACGCCGAAGCGATAGACGCGCTGGAAGAGATGGGTCACGAGGTGACGCCTGTCATGATCTCGGTCGATCCGGGTCGCGATACGCCAGAGGTGCTGAAGGAATGGACCGATTACGTGCATCCGCGCATGATCGGTCTGACCGGATCGCCCGAACAGATCGCGGCCGCGGCCAAGGCCTATCGCAGTTATTTCAAGGTTCCCGACGATACGAGCGACGAATATTACCTCGTCGATCACATGACACAGACCTATCTGATGCTACCCGAAACCGGTTTTGTGGAGTTCTTCAATCGCGACGCCACGGGTGAGGATCTGGCAAGTCGAGTCGCCTGTTTCCTGGAGAGTTAAGGCGTTTCTTCGGACCTGTCTTCAGATACCGGCTGTCGGAATTCGAGGGATAAAGGTTCGAATTCCGACAAAGAGAAAACCCGAAACACCGCAGGTATTCTTCCTCGCGCGGCCTGCGGTGTCAGCCCGCGCAGCGCTTGGCCGCTTCGTCAAGGGCTGCGCTGATCCCGATGAGTGAGAACGAATCCTGCGTTTTCGTTCCACGGCTTGATTCCGCACGGACCACCGCCGAAGCTCCTGCCTTGAGCGCAGTTACGATCTTTGCGTCCTCTTCCGGCGAGCCGGACCATGCCCATTCGGGTGCATCCGGAAAGGTCACCAGGTCAAAATTCGTGCCGCCGATATCCAGCTTTACGACAGAGCCCGGCTTGAAGGGGTAGCCACCGGTAAAAGTGACCTCGCCTTCGGATGCCCCGGTCCGGTAGGTCACGAACAGCAGGATATCGCCGCGCCGTACCGATACTGCCTGCCCGTCGCGGGTGTTCAGCGTCTCGGTCGGTGCCGATACGCCCCAGCATTCCTTGGGATCGCCATCGACAAAGACGCTCCACGCGGTTTCGGCCGCAACCCGGTTTTCAGAAACCTGCGCCATTGCGCCCGGCGCCAATGCCAGCGCCAGCAAAGCTGCGCCCGCTGCGCGTGTGATCCTTGATGCCATCCGTTCACAGCCTCCAGCTGTCTGCCTCTGCGTGACCGCCCCCCGCCTTATCGGCGACTTTTTGGGGATAGCGGGCCGCACTTCAACTCGATATGCACGTCTTAACTTAATCTCTGCCAGTGGGAAAAGCCCTGACGGCAGAAAATCGCGCAACGGTGAGGAACATGTCTGCGATACCGATGATCGAGTTGTGGCGCGGCGGCATTCTGGAAAGCATGCATGCCGGACACGCCGTGATCTGTGATGAACAGGGCGAGATTGTAGAGGCATGGGGCGACCCCGATGCGGTGATCTTCCCGCGTTCCTCCTGCAAGATGATGCAGGCCCTGCCGCTGATCGAAAGTGGAGCGGCAGAGGCCTATGGTCTGACCGACGCCCAGCTTGCACTGGCCTGTGCCAGCCACAATGGCGCGGCGATCCATACCGATCCGGTTGATAGCTGGCTGAAAGGGATCGGTTTGGGTGAGTCTGACCTGCGCTGCGGTTCGCAGATGCCGGATGACCGGGATGCGCGCAAGGGGTTGATCTGCTCCGATACCAGTCCCTGTCAGGTGCACAACAATTGTTCCGGTAAACATGCGGGCTTTCTGACGCTGAACAAACATCTGAAGGGCGGGTCCGAATATATCGAACCGGATCATCCGGTGCAGCGCGCGGTCCGCGAGGCATTTGAGGAGATCACGGAAGTGACCTCGCCCGGGTTCGGCATCGACGGCTGTTCGGCCCCGAATTTTGCGACGACAATGCACGGGCTGGCGCGCGGCGTGTCCCGGTTTGCAGCGGCTGATCCGGATGGTACGTCGCGCGACCGGGCCGCAACACGTCTGTTCCGTGCAATGACGTCCTATCCGGAACTGGTCGCGGGCGAGGGGCGCGCCTGCACCAACCTGATGCGGGCGATGGGCGGCAAGGTCGCGATCAAGTTCGGCGCCGAGGCGGTTTTCGTCGCGATCCTGCCGGAACTGAAGCGCGGCATTGCGCTGAAGATCATCGATGGTGGCACACGGGCGTCAGAGGCGGCGATCACCGCACTTCTGATCCGGGTCGGCGCGCTTGACCGCAACCACCCCGTTGTCGATCGCTACCTGACCGGCCCTATCCTCAGCCGGCGGGGACTTCTGGCAGGTGACATGCGGCTCGCGACGGGGTTCGCGGACTGACCACGGCTTATTCTATCCAAAATACCCCCGAGCGGAACGGAAACGCACGAAGGGCAAGAAGGCTTGCGCCAGCTCGCGGGTGCTTTGATTGTCAGCTATCGGTACGATACGCCCGTTCGTAACAAGGCCCCTTTTGACCGGGAACAAGCGCGACACGCGCCGGGCGAGCGCCCGCCCGCTTCGCATGAGCGATGAGGGGCGTTGCTGGCGTAAGGGAGCCTGAAAGACGGTCGTTGCGCCACTCCACGGGCAGGCACCCTCCCGGCTTGTGTCCCGCTTTTGGCAACGACCGAAAACGGCTTAAAGCGGGTCAACACAGTTACGCGACAATGCCACTCAACCCGATCACGTAAACTCGGTCGCGGTGTAGCCCTGAATATAGAGAAGCGCCGTCAGGTCGCCGTGATTGACGCGGATATCACATTCGGCGGCGACCGACGGCTTGGCGTGCAACGCCACCCCCGCCCCGGCAAGTGAGAGCATGCCGAGATCGTTGGCACCGTCCCCAACCGCCATCACCGCGTCATGAGAGATGCCCAGCCGCGCGGAAATCTCCTTCAGTGCTGCAACTTTCGCCTCGCGTCCCACAATGGGGCGACCGACATCGCCGGTCAGGCGGCCATTTTCGACCAAAAGCGTATTGGCACGGTTCTCGTCAAAGCCGAGATGGGCCGCAACGGCAGTGGTAAAGGCAATAAATCCGCCCGAGACCAGCGCCGCATAACCCCCATTGGCCTTCATCGTCGCGATCAGTTCGCGCCCGCCTGGCGTATAGGTGATCCGTTTCGCCAATACTTCTCCGATGACCTCTTCCGGCAGATCCTTCAGAAGACCCACCCGCTCCAGCAGCGCGCCTTCGAAATCCAGTTCGCCATTCATCGCCCGCGCGGTGATATCGGCCACCCGCGCGCCCACGCCGGCCATATCGGCCAGCTCATCGATGCATTCCTGACCGATCATGGTGCTGTCCATATCCGCCAGCAGCATCTGCTTTCGCCGTCCCTCGGCCCGCTGCACCACCAGATCGACGCCTATCCCCTGCAATCCCTGCCAAACGTCCCAACGGTTGGCCGGAACCTCCGCCACCGCGAATTCCGCCGCGATACCGGGATTGAGCCAGACCGCCTCGCCCCCGCCCCAGGCATCGCGAAGGGATTCGACCGTCGTCCTGTCAAGGTCGGCCTGCGTGGGATTGGCCAGAAGCGTGGCGATGAACATGGCAAGTTTCCGATAGTGGACGGTTGGCGTCGGTTTTAGTCATTCAAGCGCCGCACTAGACCACTTTTCCCGCTTGTGCCAGCCCTCGACCCGCTCTTTCCCCGGCGGTGGGACACCCCTCCCAACGAGGGGTAGCAGTCATGTTCATTTTCTCCTTTGTTTACAAATTGTTCGGTGTGCGTTGATATCACGCTGTGTCGCTCATGTGTCAAAAAGTGCGTCAGTGACCGTCTTATCCTCGATTGCATGGGCGTATGTTCGTAGCACGGTCGTGGCATCGTTCCATCCGCCGCGCTCTGCCACCGTCTTCACATCATAGCCCCGCCGCAACATCGACGTTGCGAAGCCATGGCGGCAACAATAGGGCGTCAAGCGTGGGATGTTGGCTCGTGCTGCCACGTTGTTCCAAGGCCCTCTTACGCTTCCGCGTCCGGCATAGCCAAAGACGAGATCGTCGGGTTTCCGGTTAGAGGGAAGGTTTTTTAGAGCCGCCACGACCTCGGGCTGGATATGCGCCGTTCTGGTCCAAATCGTTGGCTTGAAGAGTTGTATCGTAGCCGTCGATGCGCTCAGGTTGATGTCGCGCCACTCAAGGCGGCATGCTTCACCGACGCGTGCGGCGGTTCCAAACATGAAAAGGCATAGTGCGCCGAGGTGCGGCAGCCCATCCTGATCCGCCTGATCGGCGAAGGCGCGCACCCATTCCACCGTTGCCGGTGTTTTTTCCTCGGGGTTCTCAGTGAAACGCTTCACGGAAATCCGTGGGCACCATCCTAGCTCCGCTGCATAGTTGATTGCCGCCTGGGTTGGCTTGATCACCTGCCGGTTCCACGTTGGCTCCGTCGCTTGAGGGTAGATCTTCCTCGCCGCCTGACGGACCGTCTCCGGTCGGATTGTTTCGACCAAGGTGTTCTTCCAGTAATCAGCGAGACGCAATAGAAAGCGCTCAGACTTCTCGGCGTCGAGATAAGCCGAAAAGACCTGCGCCATGGTCAGGCCCGCGCCCGGCCCGTCGAACTTGCGTTCCCACGCCTTAGCTTCGACTTCTGCCTTGAGCCGTTCTGCGATGGCTCGGTCAGCCGTACCCGTAGAGCCGCGTAGTCGCCGACCGGCAACCGTTCCTCGGTAGTGCCAGATCTTACTTCGCCTGAAGAGTGTGAGGGGCATGGCTTCATTGCCTCCATAAGCTGCCGGATGTCATCTTCTAACAGAACCATCCGCTTGCCCTGAACGTGGCAGGCCCCCATTTCTCTGGCTTTCCTGCGCACTTCCCGTTCCGAGAAGCCAAAGTGCTGAGCGAATGCCCCAGGCGTCACATAGGCGTAAAGAAGTGTTTCACGAGTCATTGACGGATACCAAATTCAGGCTCTCGGTTCTGCACGTATCGGTTCGCAGGGCGGTTTTTGGAATCGACAATTGGCGCGATCGGTCACCATTTTCAGTTCCGCTCATCAGAAGCCAAGACCTCTTTGGTTTCGCGCCGTTGGAAACGCGCCCAAGCACTCAATGTGAGGCGCCGAACCTTGGGAGATATCTCGACAAACTCGATTTCTCCACGAGCCATTAGCCGTCGCACCTGCCCGACACTGATGCCAACGGCTTCTCCTATCTGGAGCGTGAAAGGATTGCACTCAAACACCCCAAGCGCAGCGCCATTGCCGCGCGCTGGTATCGGTCCTACCTCAGGGGCAAGGAAATTCCGATGGAAGACGTGCAAACCTGGATTGAGTTGCTGACGGAGGAATAAGATGGACCAGAAGGTCGAAGACTGGCTGCGCATTCGCCTGGCCGCGATAGACACGTTTGAACGCCGTATGCTGGGCCCGTTTTTCTGGCTTCCGACTGCGATTGTCTGTGCTGTGTCGATCTACGGTATGGGCTTTCTGCGCTTCAATTTCATGAGCTTTGGTTCGGCGGAGTTCCGGATGGTTGAGACCGCGCAGGTTTTCCTGACTTTTTCGGCGGCGCTTCTCGTCGCTCTGATGGCTCCCGCCTTAGCGGTCACGATGTTCATAGAACGAAGGCTGCGGCATTCTAGGAATGTACTGCTCGCTGACCTCAACAAGGTTGGGTTCGCCGAGGCTTAATGCGGTGCAAGCCCCAACTGCTCAGGATTTCGCTCTCGCGAGATCGGCCCAAAGCGGTCATCCGTCGCTACGCCACGCTCCTGCGATGCGGCAAACCGATGCTGCCATTTTCTAAATGCGCACGTCGCCCCAAGCTCAGTCGCCTTGCTGCCGTGTCGTCGTAGACCGGAGGTTGAGGGCCGCCTCGATCTTGATCCTGACGATGTGCCGCGGGTCAAAATCTCCAACACAGCCGACCAGGTGTTGGCCTGCTTGCGAACCGATTGCATGGGCGGGGATCCTGACCGAAGACAATGCTGGAAACATGTCGGCCGAACCGACGAAATCGCCGATGCCCATGATTGAAAGATCCTGAGGGATTCTGATCCCCATTTCCATCGCAGCGGCAACAGCGCCCTGTGCAATGATGTCATTGCCGCAGATCAGCGCGGTCAGCGGATGGCCCTGGTTGAACAGGTCCTTGGACACCGCCTTTGCCTGTGTGATGCTGTAGCGCGATTGCACGGTCCATGCATCGGGTATCTCGATCCCCGCTTCCCTCACTGCCGTTTTCGCAGCCTCCAAACGACCACGGGCACGATCGTTTTCGGCGGTCGGAGGAAAGATGAATCCAATACGCCTGTGGCCCAGCGCCAAGATGTGTTCCGCCGCGATCCGCCCGGCCTCGCGATTGTCCGAGCCGATGCAGGAGATCCGTGACGTCTCGGAATAGTTCCACACCGCAACAACGGGCACGTCTTGAGACGCCAATAGCCGGTAGGTGTCTTCGCTGTGATCGAGGCCGATCAGTGCGACACCATCGACCCGGTGTTCCAGCAGCTTTCTGAGCACCTGATATTCGGTTTTCAGATCGTAGCCATGAGTCGCCAGCAGGAGGGTAAAACCCATATCCGAGACGGTGTCATTGAATGACTGAACCAGTTCGGCGAAGATCGAGTAGTTGACGGTCGGCACGACAAGCCCAAGCGTCGCACTGCGTCGGCCATGCATCGTTTGGGCGGCTCGGTTTCGGATGTAACCCGTTTTGCGAATAGCTGCCTCGACCCTTTTCCGGGTCGCCGGATTCACCAGATCGGGGTGATTCATCGCCCGCGAAACGGTTGCAGCGGATACGCCGGCAGCATTGGCCACCGAGATGATATCTACCTTATACGACTGTTTTTTCATGACTTTCAGTTCGATAATCGCATTTTTATGAAAACATTTGCAATACTATTTTCATTCCCTACCGTCAGCTTTCAGGTTGGCAACAGGGGGTGTGGATGGCCACCCACGGCACGGAAAATCAGGTGGACGCTCTGGTAGCGACAGCACGGTCTGCACAGGCCGGGTTCGAAGCCGGGGGCAGCCAGGCGCGGTATAACCGTGCGACCCAGGCAGCGGCCTGGGCGATCATGGAGCCTGGGCGCAACCAGGTCTTGGCCGAGCTTGCTGTGCGCACGACGGGCCTTGGAAACGTCGCCGACAAGATCACGAAGAACCACCGCAAGACCCTTGGCCTGATGCGTGATATCGCGGACGCCCGGACTTTTGGTATCCTGTCGGACGATGCCTCCAAAGGGATCACCGAAATCGCCCGTCCGCTGGGTGTCATCGGTGCCGTTGTGCCGTCGACCAATCCGGCGGCCACGCCCGCCAACAACATCATCAACGCATTGAAGTGTGGCAACGCGATCATCCTGTCGCCGTCCCCCAAGGGGGTTGCCTGCTGCGAGATGCTTCTGGGCTTCATCCATGCCGAGTTCGACAAGATCGGCCAAGACAAGCGGCTGGTGCAGATGATCCCCCCTCCGGGGACCAAGGCCGATACCCAGAGGTTGCTGGAGCTTGCCGACCTCGCCGTCGTCACCGGCAGTCAGGACAATGTGCGTCGCGCCTATTCCAGCGGGACGCCTGCTGTCGGAGTCGGCGCTGGCAACGTCACCGTGATTGTGGATGAGACGGCCGATATTGCGGCAGCAGCGGCGAAGATCGCCGCGTCGAAGACGTTCGACAATGCGACCTCCTGTTCGTCGGAAAACGCGCTGGTAGTGGTCGACGCGGTCTACGATGACTTCCTGAAGGCCATGGCCGCGGAGGGCGGCGCAACAGTTCCGCAATCCCAGTCCGCCAGCATCATCGAAAAGCTTTGGCCGGAGGGACATCTCAACCGCGAGGTAATCGCAAAGGACGCCAATGTCCTGATTGAGAAACTGGGGCTTGCAGGCGCCGTGCCCGAGGGTACGCGGTTCATCGCGGTCGAAACCGACGGGATCGGGCCGGACCATCCTCTGTCCGGCGAAAAACTCAGCCGGGTCGCCGCGCTGTATCGGGCGCGGGACTACGACGATGCGGTCGCGATCACCAAACGGGTTTTGAACTACCAGGGTGCGGGTCATTCGATCGGTCTGCATACAACTGACGCGGAGAGGCCGGTTGCGCTAGGCCGCCACATGCCGACATGCCGGGTCATCGTCAACCAGGCGCATTGCTTCGCCACCGGCGGGGCGTTCGACAACGGGATGCCGTTCTCGCTGTCGATGGGATGCGGCAGTTGGGGCGGAAATTCAATCGACGACAACCTCCACTGGCGGCATTTCATGCAGCGCACCAAGGTCATCCGTCCGATACCGCCGCGTGAACCGTCACTGGATGAGATATTCGGCGGATACTGGGCAGAGGCGGGAAGATGACGCATGTTTCCACCTCCGCGCCGACCGGGACGGTGCGCAGCTGGCTTGATCGGCGCGCGGACCGTGACGGGGATAGCGTAAGCCACCTGTTCCCGGGCGCGGCACCGCTGACATGGTCGGCGCTGCGTGACGGTGCGTCCGAAATTGCCGCACGGATAAGCGGTATGGGACTGTCAAAGGGAGACAGCGTGGCCCTCATGCTGCCCAACAGCCGTCAGGGCGTCCTGTGTCTGTTCGGCGTTCTATACGGAGGTTTCCGGGCGGCGATCATCAACCTCGTCGCCGGCGCCGAAGCGATGGGATATGCGTTGTCACATTCCGACGCGGTGGTGGTTCTCGTGGGCGAGGCGCAGCGCGATCTTTTCGTGGCCGCCAAAGGCGCGCATGACGTGACCGCCCAACAGATCCTCGTCGGGCACGACATAGACTGGCCGGACGGCACGCCAGCGGCAGCGCTCAGCGAACTTCACGCCGACGACCATGCCTTGCTGATGTATACGTCCGGCACGACGGGGCGTCCGAAGGGCGTGCTGCACTGCCATGCCAGCCTGCTCGCCGGTGGCTGGACCACGGCGCTGGCGCATGAGCTCACCGACCGGGATCGTGCGCTGTGTGTCCTCCCGATCTATCATATCAATGGCCTGTGCGTGACGATCATGGCGCCGCTCATTGCGGGCGGGTCCGTCGTCGTATGCGACAGGTTTTCGGCCAGCCGGTTCTGGACGACATGTGCCGAGCATGAGATCACCTGGTTCTCGGTCGTTCCGACGATCGTTTCGCATCTGCTTCATGGTGAGGCAGATCCGGACGCGGCCACGAAGGCGCGCATCCGGTTCGGGCGTTCCGCATCCTCGGCTCTTGCGGTCGAGACTCAGTCCGCATTCGAAAGCCGTTTCGGTATTCCAATCGTCGAGACGATGGGGCTGACCGAAACCGCCGCGCAGATCCTCTCAAATCCGATGCCGCCGGGGCCGCGCAAGATCGGTTCACCCGGGATAGCCTTTGGCAATGAGGTGGACATCCTGTCGGCCGATCTGGCGCCCTTGCCGCCCGACACCGAGGGCGAGATCGCAGTGCGCGGGCCGAATGTCATGCTCGGCTACTACAAGAATCCCGACGCCACCACGGCATCACTGACCGGCGACGGCTGGCTCCGGACCGGGGACCTCGGCAAGATGGACCCGGACGGCTATGTGTTCGTGACCGGCCGCCTGAAGGAACTGATCATCAAGGGTGGCGAGAACATCGCGCCGCGCGAGGTGGACGAGGCGCTCTATTCCCATCCCGACGTCGTCGAGGCCGCGGCCTTCGCCCGCCCCTGCAAAAGCTACGGAGAACGGGTTGAAGCGGCCGTCAAACTGCGCGACGGCGCAACCGTGAACCGTGGCGATCTGATCCGGCTTTGCGAGCAGAAACTTGGCAAGTTCAAATGCCCCGACGTGGTCCATGTCATGGACGAATTGCCGAAAGGACCATCCGGAAAGATCCAGCGGCTCAGGCTGGCCGAAATGACGGCTCAGCCAGAGCAACAGAAACCTGCGCACAACAACCAAAACACGATCGAAGCAACCCGGGACTGAGACATGCAGACCCCGGTAAACAATTACCAATGGGAGGAAGAGATGAAGTCAATCACTGGAAAAGCGACCCTCTGCGCAACTGCGATCATGGGGACTATGGCCCTTGCGGGCGCGGCCGTGGCACAGGACTATCCCAATCGTCCGGTCGAACTGATCGTGACCTTCGGGCCCGGCGGCGGGGCCGATCTGATGGGCCGCACCATGGCCCAGCTGATGGAAGAACCACTGGGCGTGCCGATCCCGGTATCGAATGTCGGGGGTGCGTCGGGCAATGCCGGTCTGACGCAGCTGCGGACCAACCCGGCGGACGGCTATTCGATGGGCACACTGATTTCGCTGACCGTTGCCTCCTGGGCTTCCGGCCTGGGCGACAACAAGCCCGAAGACTTCCGCGTGATCTCCGTCGTGCAAAGCTCGCCCTCGTTCCTGTTCGTGCCCACCAGCGGCGAGCATCAGACAGCGGAGGCTCTCTTTGAATTCGCCAAGGCCAACCCCGGTGCGATTACCGTGGCAACCTCGGGCTATGGCACCCAGGACGACGTAACGCTGAAGCTTCTGGCAAATGCCGGAATACAGATGGAAAATGTGCCTTTCCAGGCGCCCGCCGAACGCTATGCCTCGCCCATCGGTGGTCACACGGCGGCAATCTATGAAGAGCCGGGCGACGTCGGTCAATTCATCGCAGCCGGTCAGCTGGCGCCGGTCGTGGTCTTCTCAAAAGAGCGTCACCCGGCCTTCCCGGATGTGCCGACTTCGGCCGAGCTAGGCATCGATATTTCCGGTCTCGACAACTACCGCAGCATCGCTGTTGCGGCCGGTACGCCGGACGACGTCGTGGCCAAACTCGAAGCGGCGGTCGCGACAGCCACCGCGTCGGACGAATGGCAGGCCTTCTGTGCCAAGACCTATACCTGCATCACGCCTGTCACCGGCGATGCCGCGCAGGCCATGGTCAGCGATTTCCGCGATCTTATCGCCGCGCAACTCGCCAACTGAACCGGAGAAGGCAATGGC
>NZ_JBARVQ010000359.1:0-3002 GCF_049646345.1 Albidovulum sp.
CGGCGTCAGGCGGCGGCGGGGTTCTTGCTGGTCGACATAGGCACCCTCGGCGATGCAGATAAGCGCGTCATGCGCCTCATACATGCCGGGCTTGGGGAAGTAGACATCGTTGGTCGCGACCAGCGGCAGGCCCATCTCATAGGCCATCTCGACATGGCCGCGCTCGGTCAGCCTTTCGGCCTCGGTATACTGCCCGCCCTCGCCGGGATGGCGCTGCAATTCGACGTAAAGCCGGTCGGGATAGGCAGCGGCAAGGCGCTGCATCAATGCCTCCGCCTTCGGCCCCTGCCCGGCCTGAAGCAGACGACCGACCGGCCCGTCAGGACCGCCGGTCAGGCAGATAAGGCCCGCAGAATGCGCCTCCAGTTCCTCCACCGTCACATGCGGCAGCGATCCGTCGCCGCGCAGATAGAGGCAGGAATTGAGCTTCATCAGGTTCATGTAACCCGCCTCGTCCTGCGCCAGGAGGACAAGCGGCGCAGGCGGACGGGCGCGTTCACCCGGTTGCACCGGATCGTGGTCAAGCGACAACTGGCAGCCGACGATGGGCTGCACCCCCGCCCCCTTGGCCAGAACCGAAAATTCAAGCGCCGCGAACATGTTGTTGGTGTCGGTGACCGCGATCGCGGGCATCTTCATCTTGTCGCAGAACCCGACAAGCTTCTTGACCGGCACTGCCCCTTCAAGAAGCGAGTATTCGGTATGGGTGCGGAGGTGAATGAATCGGGGAGCGGTTGCCATGGCCGGACCCTAGCCGATCCCTGCCGATCTCGGGAAGGGTCAAAACGGCCGGATGCCTATCCGCGACCGCCATCGTCGAGTTCGGCGGCAAACCGGCGCGGAATCAGGGCGGCCTGAAACCAGACGAGGTAGGTGTAGATCGAAAAGACCGGCACGCCCGTCGCGCGGCGCACATCGGCGGCATAGGGCACCATATTGGTGCATTCCAGAACGATGGCGCCAAGGTCGGGCGTCTTCTTTTGCAGGCGAAGGGCCGCGTCGACGACATCCGCACGCGCCTGCGCGAAATCGATCCGGGGCGCGTCCGACAGGATCTTCTGGGTGAACTCCTTGCCCTTGTCGGTGCCGACTATCGGCGTGTCGGCGGGAATACCGGCGGCGGCGAGGTGACGTTGTGTCAGGGTCGCGCTCGAAATGGTGACGACCCCCACCCGCCGGTCTGGCGGGAGGGTCCGGCGCACCATCGGCACCTGCATCAGCGAGGAACTGGCGACCGGTACGCCCAAAGCCTCGGCCATGTGGTCCTGAAGCGGCACGAGAAATCCGCAATTCGTGGCGATCCCGTCGCAGCCATGGGCCACCAGTTCGCGGCCCGCCGCGATGAAATCCTCCAGCCGTGCCTCGGCGTCACCGCGCACCACATTGTCGGGCGTTGCCCCCCGGACGATGCGGTACTGAACCGGGAAAGGCCAGGTCAGCGCATTGCCGATATCGCCTGGAATGCGGGGGAACTGTGTCTCAAGCATCAGGATGCCGAGCGTCGCGCCGAAGACTGTCTTTCCACCGGTTTCGATCATGGGGCAGGATCCCTTGGGGCATAGAGGTCGGCAAAGGCATTGCGGACGGCCTCGATCGCCTGTTCGCGCCGCTTCTCGATATGGGCCTGCATCGCGCGAACGGCGCCCTCGCCATCGCGGACGGCCAGGGCCTGCAAGACGTCACGATGGGCTGACAGACGTTCGCCGATCGAATCGGCGGCGCGCATCTGTTTCAGATCGATCGAGCGGACAAAGCGGATGCGACCGCTGATATTCGCCAGCATCGCATCGAATTCCGGATTTCCGGCCAGAGCGCAGAGCCGGGCATGGAAGTCTTCATCCATCTCCAGCAAGGCGACGGGATCGGTTGCGCGGTCATAGGCCGCTTCCGTCCGGTCGAGATAGGCGGTCAGCCCGGCGATATCCGCATCGCTGGCGCGGCGGGTCGCAGCGCGCAAGGCGGCACATTCGACCGCTGCACGGGCCTCGTAAAGGTTGAAGATGATCTCGGGCGTCAGCGGGCGGCAAAAGAAGCCCTGACCACTACGAAAGTCGATAAATCCCTCGGCGACAAGTCGGTTCAGCGCCTCGCGAAGCGGTGTGCGGCTGGCGCCGAGCCGAAGGGCAAGTTGCGATTCGTTCAACCGCTCACTGGGCCGGAATTCGAAATCGGCGGCCCTGCGGCGCAGTTCGGCGTAAAGACGGCCAACCGTGTCTTCAGGGATCGGGGCTGCTGCGGTCACTGGGCGGTTCCACTTTCCAATCATGGTGAATCTAACGCAGGCTTGAACTGCTGACAATACTGTGCAACGATCTGTATACAGAATTGTGGCGAGGGCGGAATGTCAAATAATCCGAACGGTGCCGATGCGATGGTACGGATGCTTGAAGCGCATGGCGTCCGGCACATCTTCGGCCTTTGCGGCGACACCAGTCTGCCGCTCTATGACAGCCTTCTGAAGCTCGACCATGGCATCACGCATGTCCTGACCCGCGATGAACGCTCGGCAACCTACATGGCCGACGCCTATGCCCGCGTCACCGGGCGGCCCGGGGTCTGCGAGGGGCCGTCCGGAGGCGGGGCGACCTATATCCTGCCAGGTCTGATTGAGGCGTCAGAATCGAGTTACGCGGTTCTGGCCATCACCACCGATGTTTCGGTGGCGAGCTATGGCAAGTACCCTCTGACCGAGGTTGATCAGGAGGCGATGATGCGCCCCCTGACCAAGTGGAACACGGTGATCCGCCGGGCCGACCACATACCGCGCATGGTCCGAACGGCCTTCCGGGCGATGGTGACGGGGCGGCCGGGGGCAGCGCATATCGGCCTGCCTTATGACATCCAGTACGACGCGGTCGATCCGTCCGACATCTGGGCCGACCCCACCTTGCAAACGTTCCCCGCCTATCCCGCCGCGCCTGCACCCGGCGCGGCCGAGGCGGCGCTCGACGCGATCCTGTCGGCGCAATCGCCGCTCATCGTCTGCGGCGGCGGCGTGGTGA
>NZ_JBARVQ010000360.1:0-2228 GCF_049646345.1 Albidovulum sp.
GCCGCCCCCGCGATCTGATGCGCGCCGGGGCGGGTGGCTCCTGCGGACCCGAGGCCGAAGAGAATGACGAAGACCGGCGAGGTGGAGTTCAGCACGCTGGCCAGCCCCGCGCCGGTGAATTGCTGACCCCAGGCCAGCACCGTCCATGCGCCGATGCTGTTGAGAAAAGACTGTATCCAGAGGCGGGCCCATGTCGCCCGGTCGCGCGGCAAGGTTTCGCCGCGCCATCGGAGTACGATCAGCAAAAGGGCCGCAGCAACCGCGACCCGGATCGCGATGAGTGTCAGCGGCGGAAAGTTGGTAACCGCCACCCGGATGAACAGATAGGACGATCCCCAAAGCAGGGCGAGAAGTCCCAGCACGGCGTATTCACTGGCCGGATGCAGCGCGTGGCTCATCCGTGTTCAGCCCGGCTGTCATCGGGGGCCGCCGCCCGGTCGGTCAGCCCGTAATCGCGGATGACTTCGGCCACCCGCAGCCTGTAATCGGCGAATATACCGTCCCGCCCCTTGGCCTGCGCCGCGCGGTGGGCGGTAAGCGTCCGCCAGCGCTGCACCGCCTCTTCATCGCGGAAAAACGAGAGCGACAGGATCTTCGACGGATCGCTGAGGCTCTGGAACCGTTCGACCGAGAGGAAGCCCTCTACCCCGTCAAGCAACGGGCGCAGATCGGCGGCGATGTCGAGATAGTCGTCCTTGCGTCCCTCGGCGGGTGTGACCTCGAAAATGACAGCGACGTTCCTGTTCGGGCGCGTCGGGAGGATGAAGTCACGCGTGATGTGGTGGAGTTCGCGGCGATTGGTTTCAAGATGGGCAAGGTGCGTTGCGCGGGCGAATTTCACGTCCTGTTTCTGTGGTGCATTCGAGAATGCCTCGAAAAGCCAGGCAGCGTCGGCATCCGTCGAGAGACTGTCCCATTCGCCACGCGCAATCAGCACCGGGCAGGTGATTTTTGCTGGGTCGTAGGGGAAATGCCCTGACCATATTGTGGCGATATCCGCTGCCGGGCCGGAAGGGACGCGGACTGCGGGCGGGGTTCGGTTGTAAGCGTCGGTATCGGTCCCGAGATAGGCAACCGCCCATTCCGCGAACTGCTTTTCATCAAGTGCCGGTGCCGCGCCAGCGGGTATGTCGGCGACAAAACGGTCATGCTGGGATTTGACCGTAATGTCGCGGAACGGTGCGTCTGGATGCGGGTGATGAGCATCACGTTGGGCGATAGGGCCAAAGAGGACAAGCCGGTCGACAATGTCAGGTCGCAGGGCCGCAAAAGCGCCGGCGGGAAGCGTGCCCCACGAGTGGGCAATCAGGGAAAGACGCGGTGCGCCCGTCAGCCGAAGAAGCTCATCGACGGCGCTTGCGATCTGGGCGCGAGCGTCGGCGCAGCGCAAAGGATTGGCGGTACGGTCTGAGCGCCCGAACCCCAGAAAGTCGAGCCCCCAAACCGAATGACCGACAGCAGCAAGCTCATCCGCCCAGGAACGTCCTTCGAGCCGATAACCGATCGACAATTCGCTCGGTAATGTCGCGCCATGAATGTAGAGGACGGGCGCGCCGCCTCCGCCGAAATGATGCAGGGCAAGAGTGTCGCCGCCATAGATAATCTTGTGGATCGTCATCGCATTTCACCATGCGGGGTCGAGGCGCATTTCAGGAATGTCCGATCCTCGCGCAGAATGAACTTTTCCGATTGGGCGAAGGCGTAGTTTTCGCGGCCCAAAGGGTCGGCGGCAAGGCGGGCGCGATAGGCCTCATAGGCGGCGAGGCTGTCGATATTGTAGATGCCGTAAGCCAGTGTGCTCGACCCTTCATGCGGCGCGTAGTAGCCGATCAGGTCCGCGCCTGAACGGGGAATGGCCTGCCCCCAGTTTTGCGCGTAACGGGCGAACTGGTCGCGTTTGGTCGGGTCGATATGGTAGCGGATGATGCAGGTCAGCATGTCATTCTCCTGTCTTCGGGGCGACAGGATAGCGGATTGCCTGACGTGAATGGTTCGGCTATGATCGAACTATGAAAGAAGGCCCCGACATCGCCCGCATCGCCGCCCTGATCGGCGACCCGGCCCGCGCCAATATCCTGACCGCCTTGATGAGCGGCAAGGCCCTGACCGCGACGGAACTGGCGCGTGAGGCGGGGGTCACCTTGCAGACCGCGAGCGGGCATCTGGCCAAACTGGAACGGGGCGGGCTGACACAGGTGCTGAAACAGGGGCGGCACAAATATGTCTCG
>NZ_JBARVQ010000361.1:0-4480 GCF_049646345.1 Albidovulum sp.
GCGGTGGAGCGCATCCTTGCAGGGGACGACCGGGTGGCGGGCGTGCGGCTGGCTTCAGGTGAGGAAATCCGGGCCGGGCTGGTCCTGTCGAATGCCCATCCGCGCCGGACGCTGAACGACCTTCTGGGGGGCGCCCAACTGGATGCCGAGGACGTGCGGCGCGCGCGGCTTATGGCAAGCGAGGGCATGGTGGCGCGGCTGGACTACACTCTGTCCGATGCGCCGCAACTTGATGGGGGCGATCTGACCGAACGGTTGATCGTCGCGCCCGCAATGAGCGTGTTAGAAACGGCGTTCAATGCCGCAAAATATAAGGAACTTCCGACGCGGCCCGTGCTTGAATGCAGCTATTATGCGGTGGCGAAGAGGCTGTCGGTCAGTGCCCAGTTCGTGCCCTGCACGCTCAAGGAAGGCTGGACGCAGGCGGCGCGCGACCGGTTGGACCAGTCGGTGCGCGCCGTGCTCGACGATGCGCTGCCGGGGACAGCCAGTCTGATCATGGATGCGGCGATCATGACCCCGGCCGATATCGAGGCAGAGTACGGGTTGCCCGGCGGGCACTGGCATCATGGCGAGTTCCGGATCGACCAGATGCTGATGCTGCGCCCCTTCGGCGGGGCTGCGCAGTACCGCATGCCGGTCGGCGGCCTCTATCTCTGCGGCGCGGGCGCGCATCCCGGGGGCGACATTACCGGCCTGCCGGGCTGGAACGCCGCCGGACAGGCGATCAAGGATGGGAGGGCTGCAACATGACCGCCAGGACGCTGCGCGAGCCGGCGCTGATGGGGCTGATCCCCGGCCCGTTCCACGACCGCATCGCGCCGCTGAATGTCCAGCAGGGCTGGATGAATTGGATGGGCGTGGCCGCGCCCTCGGTGCTCGACACGGTCGAGTTCGAGTATTTCGCCATCCGCAATCAGGCGACGGTCTTCGATATCTCGCCGATGAACAAATACCGTATCGCGGGGCCCGATGCCGAGGCAGTGGTCAACCGCCTTGTCACCCGCGATATCCGCAAGCTGCGGCCCGGTCGCGTCGCCTATGTCATCTGGTGCGATGAAGAGGGCAATGTGGTCGATGACGGCACTGTCTTTCGTTTCGCCGACGGAACGTTCCGCCTCTGCTGTCAGGAACCGCAGATGGCCTGGCTTGAGGATGTGGCCCATGGTTTCGATGTGTCGCTTGCCGATGAAAGCGCCGATGTGGCGGGGCTGGCGCTTCAGGGGCCGACCTCTTGCGCGGTTCTGAAGGATATGGGGCTGACGGGGGTCGAGGGGATGAAACCCTTCGATATCATGGAGTTCAAGGTCAAAGCTAAATCAGTGACCGTATCCCGCACCGGCTTTACCGGCGATCTTGGCTATGAGCTGTGGATGGCGCCCGGGGATGCTCTCATGCTCTGGGACCACATGATGCAGGCCGGCCATCTGCGCGGGATCAGGGTCATTGGCTTTGAAGCGCTCGACATGGCGCGGATCGAGGCAGGGTTCCTCTTGCCGCGGGTCGATTTCATATCGTCCCAGACCCATCTCAGGCCGGGCAGGTCGCGTAATCCCTATGAGCTGGGGCTGGACTGGCTGGTTGATCTTTCCAAACCGCATTTCAACGGCCGCCGCGCGCTTTTGCGCCTGTCGAATCTCCGCCCCAAACGCAAGCTGGTGACGCTGGAAATCAGCCGCGACAAGCCCGCGCACCACGCTATTGTCTACCATAGGGGCAAGAAGGAAGTGGGCTTTGTCACCTCTGCCCTCTGGTCGCCGACGCTGAAGCGCAACATCGCTTATGCCTGGGTGGATACGCCCTATTGTAACGACGGTCGCGACCTGTCGGTCGAGATCTATCTGCAACGTGAACTGATCTGGCAGCGGCGGAAGGAACGGGCGGTGATTGTCGACCGCGCGCTGTTCCGCAGCCCGCGCCGCACTGCCACCCCGCCCGCTGATTTCTGAGGTATGCCATGAGTGACCAATCCCCCCGCCGTTCCCGCGCCGGTGGCCGTGCCGCCCGCCTTGCCTTGCGTGAAGCAGCGCCCGAGGATGACCGCAAGGCCGTCTGGGCCGGGATCGAGGGCGGGCATTACAATCCGCTCTCCGACCGCGATCTGGAGCGCATCCATGATGCGGCGCTGGATATCCTGTCTGATACCGGCATCGGGCAGGCCACCGATGAGGTGATCGAACTGGCCACCGCGCGGGGCTGCCGGTTCACCGATACAGGGCGGCTTCTCTTCCCCCGCGCGCTGGTCGAGGATCTGATCGCAAAAGCCGCCCGCAGCTACACGATCTTTTCCCGCGATCCGGCCCATGCCGATATCGAGGTGGGCGGGTCCAGGGTGCATTACGCGACCTCGGGCGAGGCGGTGTCGGTCCTTGACTATGACAGCCGCAGCTACCGGCCCTCGACCCTGCGCGATGTCTATGACACTGCCCGGGTGGCCGATGCGCTGCCCAACATCCACCAATACGGGCAGATGGTGGTCCCGACCGAGATCGAGGACCTTTTTGAACACGATATCAACGTGGTCTACGCGGTTTTGTCAGGCACAAGGAAACCGGTCGAACATACGTTCAACACCGTGAAATCCATCCCCGCCGCGATGGAGCTTTATGCCATGGTCGCTGGATCCGAGGCCGCGTTCCGCGACCGGCCATTCGTGTCGTTCGGCGGTTGTCCCATCGTCTCACCCTTGCGCTTCGCGCAGGAAAACCTCGATGTGCTGGTGGCGACAAGCCGCCTGGGCCTTGTCAACGACATCGCCATTGCGCCGCAGGCGGGTGCAACGGCCCCCTCCTATCTGGCGGGCACACTGGTGCAGGTGACGGCCGAGGCTTTGGCCTGTCTTGCGGTCGTCAACATGGTCAATCCCGGCTGCCCGATGTCCTTCGCCGCCTGGCCCTTTGCCGTTGATCTGCGCAGCGGCGCCTTCGCGGGCGGATCGGCCGAGGTCGCGGTGTCGATGGCGGCCATCGCCCAGATCGGACGGTTCTATGACGTGCCGACGACGGTTGCCGCCTCCATGTCCGACGCCAAGATGCCCGACGCACAGATGGGTTACGAAAAGGGCATCGCCTCGGTCGTGGCCGGTCTTGCCGGGGCCAACAGGGTGCTGGAATCTGCGGGCATGATGGCGAGCCTGATGGGCGTGAGTTATGAGGCGATGGTGATCGACAATGACATGCTCGGCATGGCGCAGCGGGTGGTGCGCGGGATCGAGGTGACGGAGGAAACGCTTTCGATTGACGCGATCAAGGCGGCTGTCATGGGTGAGGGGCATTATCTGGGGGCGGCTGATACGCTGAAGAGCATGGAGACGGAATATGTCTATCCCGCGGTCGCCGACAGGTCCTCGGTCGCGGTCTGGGGCGCGGATGGGTCAACGACGATGGCCGAGCGGGCGCGCGAACGGGCAGGGGAATTGCTGGCAACACATTTCCCGGAGGCCCTTTCGCCCGAGATTGACCGGGCGATCCGCGACAGGTTCCCGATCCGGCTGCCGATAAGCGCGATGCGGCCCGCTTAAGGGTCAGAGCGCGTAGGGGCTGAGATCGGCGGGCGTGATCCGCCCTTCCCAGAGCGTCGCCCCGTCAGGGGCGGTCATGGTCAGGGTCATCGCCTCCAGATCCTGATGCGAGGGGGCAAGCGCGATCGTGTGGCAGCCGTCCGGCATGGGAACTGTGAAACTTGCTACGCTGAACGACCGGACCGGCGCATAGGCCCGGCCCTTGCGTTGGAATGCGACCGAGAGTTCGGGGTCGGTGGTGCCGGTTGGCAGGCAAGACGGGCCGATATGGATGTAAGCCTTGGGCAGCAGACAAATCCGCTCACCCGGCGCGTCGGCGATGTCGGCACAGCGCATTGCCTCGGGATAGGGTGGGAAATCCTCAAGGCAGAGATAGGTCGTGCCGTTGTGGATGAAGGTAGCGCCATCGGCCGGAAAACCGTTGCAGGCGCGGGGCGACACGGGAAGGGAGACGGTGTAATCCGCCATCCCGTACATCTCGCGGAACAGGCCGATGGTCGGATTGCCGGCATGGATGCTCGACCAGCCCGCAAGCGTGCCCCAGGAAAGGCCACTGATATTCGCGCTGCCGACCAGCCGGAACGAACCGCCGTCATAGCCGGGCGTCGCAGCCAGCCGGGTGTAGATCGCGCGGGCCAGTTCTTCATCGCGCTTGCCGACCCGGGCGCTGTCATACCAGAAGGCGCTGACCGAAATGGAAAGGATGAAGCTGACCAGTGCGAGTGTCACCAGTCCGGCGCGGAGCAGGGTCGGGCCAAGCCGTTCAAGCGCTCCGGACGCAAGCGTCAGTGCCGCGATGAAGATCGCCGCGGTCCAGAAACCGATATAGCCGAAGGCGCGGGCGGGCACGCTGTCGCCCTGATAGAAAAGCCAGAAAAGGATCGGGAACAGGAAAAAGGCCAGCCCCGCGCCGATGGCCATCCGGGCGACGGAGAGGCTGCGTGCGCCGACACTGCCGCG
>NZ_JBARVQ010000362.1:0-1560 GCF_049646345.1 Albidovulum sp.
TCGACGCACGGTACAGCTACCGGGGTGAAGACGTTGTCGCCACGCTGGACCGTGTATGTCGAAGATCGGGCTACCCCAAGACGATCCGGGTCGATCAGGGTAGTGAGTTCATCTCCCGCGACATGGACCTCTGGGCTATCAGCTGGGCGTCATTCTCGACTTCTCACGGCCAGGAAAGCCGACGGACAACGCCTTCATCGAAGCCTTCAATGGCAAGTTCAGGGCTGAATGTCTGAACGCGCACTGGTTCTTGACGCTTGCAGATGCGGCCGAAAAGTTGGAGGCGTGGCGTAGATACTACAATGAGGAACGGCCACATAGCGCGATTGGCAACAAGGCCCCGATCACGCTGACGAAATCGGGGGAAACCACCAGCCTGTCTAGGTTACAATCACCGCCGGCCACCAATCGAGGCGGAAAGACCTTGTGGAGGCCAGATTGCGGTACACGGTGCGCGACCAGCCTGTCGCCCATCCCATCTCGGATTCGGCTGCCCCCGGAGGTTACGTCGGCTGGTCGAAGTCTGGCGCCCGGTCCGCCCGGAGTGCCTGCATTTCTGACAGAATCTCGGTCGCAGCCGGCCCTGGCAGTTCGGCAGCGAGGCGCATGGTCGTGTCAGACGCCTCCCGGTTTAACCAGACTGGTGACTTTTTGAGACATGGAAAGCCACGCTCCTTGATCATATAGCTCGCAAGCGCGTAACTCGACCCCTGACGTGCTACGGTGTGGAGTATGAGTAGAATCAGATCGCGGCGATCATGGTCGCCCTTCAGCAGGTCATGCTTCAACCGGAGAAGCCGAGTATCTTCCGGCACGATCAGATCCTCTACGATCTGCCGCAGCCGATTTTCGTCCAACGCTTCCAATGCCTCGTCGAGCTTCGCTATGTCGCAGGTCACACCATGCGTAAAGCCGTTCCAGATTATCCACTTGCTCAACCCGATTTCGCCGCGGCGGACGGTACGATTCTTCTTGTTGGTAAGTGGAAAGGTCTTCCAATAACGGTGAAAATCTGGATGCGTTAGAACACTTTTCGAGAAGAGCAACGCGAACGAACAATAGTGGAAGTTCTTGTGCGTCGTGCGGTAATCCCAGACGAAGTCACGGAGATCCTCAACCCGGGCGCGCGGCACACCGTAGTTCGAGGCGGCGGCTGCAAAATCAACATTCAGGGCTTCGGCATCGCAAAGCCAATCTCGGCACCCCGGCAAAGCAAACCAGGTAGAGTCGTTGATTATCAGCAAGTGATCAAGTTTCGACAGCTTCGCTGCCATAGCCAGGATCCCGTCTCGATAACCGCCGAAGTCATAGCCAAAATTCGGTCGTTCCAAGCAGATATGACAAAGGTCGACCAGCCGGTCGCGGTCGTGCGCGCTAAGTGGGAGATTGGACACCACAACGGGAGCATAACCTTTGGATATGAGATACTCGATGCCTCGAAGGTGCGACATCTGCAACCCGTACGTCGGGTAGATCAAGTAGACAGCAACTTTACCTGCCACATCGATACGGCCCATCGTTCGCCGCACCTTCCGCGAGTACACGGCATCGTAGTACTTC
>NZ_JBARVQ010000363.1:0-7078 GCF_049646345.1 Albidovulum sp.
TTGCCGGGCAGCGGATGATGGGCGCGGACCACGGTGCTGTCGATCATCTCAAAGGCGTCTGGAACCAGCCCGCTCTCGTTCAGAGCCTCCATGATCTGCTCCCGGGGCCCCACGAGGGGCCAGCGCCGGAACTGTCGGTAGACGCTGGATCACTTGCCGAACTCTTCCTGCAGGTCGCGCCAGGGCGATCCGATGCGCGCAATCCAGAAAATCCCATCCAGAACAAGACGATGGCTCGTGGGTTTGCGTCCGTTCGGGGCGCGGATAGTCAGGATGAAGCGTTCATGAAAGGCCCATTCTTCGTCCGACATCAGGTCTCGTGCCAGGCTGATCTCCATCACAGATACCAGCTTGAATCACGTTCAACCCGCCCTGTGAATCCCTTTAGTCAACACCGCCTAGGGCCCAGCGCATTTCCGGTTGATCGAATGGACATGTTTAAGAAAACCAGACTGACTGCACTGGGCAGACAGAGGTTTTTCATCGTGGTAACCGCACCAGTTCCGTCGCAGTTGGCAGAATGCCCGCAGATTCGGTCAAGACAGCCAACGTAAGATTGCGGCCGGTGGCCAGCGCCGCGCGGCCAATAATGTTGCCAAGGACATAACCGTGCATCTCCCTGGCGGTCCGTTTCGACGAGGCAGCCCAGCCGAGCGCTTGCCGGTCGGGCACTGCAAGCGTCACGCGGGCGCCTTCACGTACCAGTCTTTCCGCAAGCGGGCCAAGCTGGTCGATGCAACCGAAGTGGGGCAGTTCAGGTCCCGTCGTCGCGTTCTCTGTCCCGACATGCAGCACCGCCTGGCCGGCAGGATCGGCGGTGAGGCCCGCGGCGCGCAGACGATAGAGAACATCTCCGTTCGCCACTCCGCTGAGCGACACCGTCTGGTATCCGTCCTCGCGGATCGCAGCGAGAGCCGCGGCAAGGCACGCGGTTTCCATCCGCTTTGCCTGATCGCGGGCAAATGCGGCAAGGTCCAACCCGGCATCGTTGCCCTCTGTCATCACGACCTTCCGACCAAAGGCGCCGCCCTCATCGTTGAAAACGGCGATCGCCGCCGCGAACCCGACATCCAGTTCTGCATCCCCACTCGGCCTCACGCGGATTTCGGTCGCGGTAACTCCGTCGGCGGCATCGAGCGTTCGGAGGTGATCGGTGAGCGCCATGAAAACCTCATCCGTCGCCCTGAAACGCGGCATGGAGCGAGACAGGGCGCGCCCATCCGGCGCAAGCCCTTCCGTCAGCGCACGGATCAATGCCTGATCGTCGTAGCCGGAAAGGTTCAGCGTCGACCATCGGATCGGGGGAAAGACCGTCCCGCCTTCGGTCCGGCCCGCGCCATCAGCCCCGTGGCAACCCGCGCAAGAAAACCGTGTCGCTGGCAAACTCACTGAGCCGCTGATCGCCACCTTGGCCCCTTCGCCATGCAGGAACAGCGCAGCACCCGGTGTCTCGGCATGGACCGGCGTCGCAGCCAGCGTTGCGGCGATCAGCCAGCCCCGCATTCGGGCACTTTCTGCGCAAGTGCGATCAACTGCTCCGGCTCTGGCAGACCGACGATCCGGGTGAAGCGGAACGAACAGAAATCCCCAACAAGAAACATCGGATCATGAGACTGGATGCTGTCGAATGCAACACCCATCCCCTCCATCAGCGGATCGGTCCCCCTCAGCCCAGCCGTCAGCCACAGCCAGTTGTCGCTGGGGGTGAAATGATCGGCAGTCTTGCGCAATGCCTCGGGCGAGTCGTTGAACGGATCGATGCTGAAACTAACCAGCGTGACCGGCGTTCCGTCTTCTTCCAGAAGCGTCTGGTCGACACCGTAGAGGATCCCGTTCGTGACGTCGCAAAGCGACTCGCAACCAGTATAGAAAAAGCTGACGATTACCGGGCCGCGCTGTTTCAGCCGGGTGACGAAGCCTTCGCTGTGGCCGGTCGCGTCGGTAACCGGAAGGTCCGGGGGGACAAGGGTTTCGGCGGGCACATCAGTGACGTCACCGGCAAGGCAAGGCGCGGCAGCAAGCGATAGCATCAGGACACTGCGTCGGATCATGGGCGCTCCAGAACCAAAGGGTGAAAGGCATGGCCATCACGGCCCTGTGCGGCGATGATCACGGGCCCGCCATTGGGCAGCGCCAAAAGGTCCACGGCCTGACCGCGCGCATCCGATCTGAGCGTCACCGCGTGCCGCCACGGCGTCGCGAGCGCACTGACCAGAATGCTGAAGACTGCATCCCTGACCGGTGCGCCATCCTCGGTGCGAAAGCTCAGGCGCACATGCTGTGCATCGGCGGGTTCCGCCATGAGCCGCCCCGGCGCCACCGCAGCTGCGGTGCCTTCGGTCGGGGGAAGGGCCTTGCAGAAGGACAGCGCGCCGATGCCGGTGGTCGTGACCAGCTCGAACTGTCCCTGCCCGGGCAGCATGGCAGTCGTGCGGAAGACGCCCGGCGCCACTTGCCGGAAACTGCGGTCGAACCCCGCAACGTGGCGCGGCACTCCGCCGCGCAGACGGATCGCACTCATCGGCGGGGCATCGCCCATGCTGCTGTAATCGTGGATGATGAAACCGGTATAACTCTCGGCATGGATCGCGATCATTCCGGGCTGGGGCCAGAGCGGCGCGAGATAGCCCGCCCCGGTCAGCGGAACTTGCCGCCCCTGCCCAAGCATGACCTCGCGCAGGGGCGCCACCCGGTCGGGCCGGATCGTTGCGAGGTCGAGCACGCCAACCCGCGACTGGTCGGCGGTCATCAGATAGGCGGCGCGATCGGTAAACGCGATTTCTGAGACAGGGCCGGGTGTTGCAATCGTCTGGACCACCCGCGCGCGGGCCACATCAATCAACATGATTGGGGCGTCGGTCGCCGGGTCATGGGCAAGTATCCAGCGCCCCTCTACCCCGGCGGCAAGCCGGGTCGCGCCAGCCGGTAGCTTGACCAAAATAGCGTCCGCAGGCGCGTCGGTGTAGCGGATTTCGACGCGCTGACCAGCCAAGCTGGCAAGGGCGAACGTGTCGTCAGTATCGGCAAGGGGTATGGCGTGGTCAGCCGGGGCCTGGGTGGCGATCAGAACCTTGCCCGACACCGCGCCACGCAGCAAGGCGCCAGCCGGGCCCGCCACCGCCAGTGTGTCGCCCAGGGGCGAGACCTCTACCCCATGCACGCCGGTTGCCACCACGGTCCGGCTGCCATCCTGTGCGATCCGTGTCAGGCTTTCCGTGCCCGCCTCCTGCACCCAGACCACCCCGTTGGCTGCGCCAAAGGCATTCACCGGACGCGATAGGCCTTCGGCTAGCACAGTCGTATCGGCGGTCGGAACCGCGATCGACACCACCTCACCCCGCGCCGTCAGAGTGGCCAGAAAACGCCGCCCGTCAATGTCGGCGGTCAGGCTTGCGGCCGGTTCCGCAAGGCGGGACGCACCCAGAAGGTTGGCGCTGGCAAGGTCGATCTCAGGGTCCGCGATGGTAAAGGCGCCGTCTTCCGAGGCGGTGCCGATCAGGATGCCGTTCAGCTTCAGGGCGCCGCGCGGCAACCGACCCGTAGCCAGAAAGCTGCGCGCCGCCTCCGTGCAGGACAGATTGTCATCCTCAACCGGCCTGAACCATCCGGCTAGGTCCAGCCCGGCGGGGGGATCGTTGCCAAGACGGTTTTCGATCCTGACAGTCACTTCGAACGGCTCACCGGGAACCGGTCGCCCCAGCACCGTGCCGTCGAGGCGGGTGAACGTTGCGATACCGGACAAGGCTGGTTGCAACTCCTGCGCCAATCCGGCTGTGGGCAACGCCAGCAGCAAAGCGCAGATCAGTTGTCGCATTGCTCCGCCTCCGCGACCTCCAGAAGACCCCAGACACCGCCCGCGCGGATATGCGTCGGCCCGTCATGCCAGATGCTGGTGCCAGGCACCGCCTTGGGCGTCAGCCATGCGGTCATAGTCTTGCCAGGCGCAAGCAGCACCGACCGGGGGAAGCCGAAGCCGGGAAAGAGGTCGTCATAGTTGTAACCGTTCACGGCGAAGGCACGCTGCCTTGCACGACCGCCGGGATGGATCACCCGGACCACGATCTGCTCACCCTCGCAGGCATTCAGCCGCAGCGCGTTCGGATGTGTGGCAAGGTAGTCCGGCGGGAAGACGAAGGCATTGAGGTCATCGCTTTCTTCGACCCTGACCGCCGGTTCCGACAACCCTTGCGAAAACGAGGGCGAGCGGTAGTTCACGCCCTTTTCGCCCCGGTCATAGCTGTCATCGCAGACGATGCAGTCAGGCACCATCTTGACCCGTGTGCCATCGGTTTCGACTGCGGCAGTGCCGCCATCCTCCCAGTTCCAGACAATGCGCGAGCCATCGTCCCATAGATTCAGACCGTCTTGATAGTAAAGGACAAATTCCCGTGTCCGCTCGACAGTGCCGTCCGGACCTTCGGCGTCGAACAGCATCGTACCACCATCTCCGGGTACCGGGTCAGCGCCCTCGGCATGATGGGCGGCGCAAATCTCGTATCGGTCGACAACCTTGCAATCCATCTTCTGCCCCATCGTGCCGACAGGCGTCCAGTTGCGCGGCACCACATCGATGGCCCCGAAAAGCCCGTGCTGCACGTGGCTGATGATATCCGAGGTGGATCGAATTGGAACCGCCCCGAAGGCGTAAGGTATCCAATGCACCCGCGCGTCCAACTCCGCAAGCGCCGCGCGCCGCGCGGCCTCCAGAAGCTGCTTGCGGACAGCATCGATATCGAGACAAGCGGCCCCGTCGCACACCGCTGCGGTAAGCGCGGCAAGGCCGTCGGGCGATCCGTCTATCTGCGGCTCGGCATCGAACAGACGCTGCGACAGGGGGCCCGTGCGGGATGCAGGCGACAGAGTGAAGGCGTAGTTTCGGCCCAGGACCGAGAAAACCGCATCGCCGTCCGATGGCACTTCGAAGGGGATGAGGAAACCGGTTTCACCCGCCGCCGGGTATACCTCGGTCCCGTCAGACAACCAGGCGGGGCTGAGTGCGGCGAGTTCCGTCGCCACACGCACCGCAATGGTCCCTTCCAGGTCCCGCAGCCCTTCCTCACCGCGCAGGTCGAGCCGCATCCGGCCCGCATAGAAGAGATAGGGCTGGCTGACGGTCACGTCATCGCCCGCCGCCACGGCAAGGCCGGGTGCGCCGTAGCCATAGGCAAGCGGCAGATCGCGGATAAGGTCCATGCCGGGCAGACCGACGCTGAGCGCCACCTGACCCGACGGGCGGATGCCGCCGGGGCGCATGTCGGGCCCGACCGGTTGCAGGCCGCCTGCGCTACCACCGTGTTCAGGCGCATGCGGAAAGGGATCGGCGTTCAAGGGCACGATGGGCGGCAATACCGCATCGCCCAGCCTGTCCCGAAGGCCGCCATCGGTCGTGGTCAGCGCGTTCACGTAACGCAGCCGAACACAATCGCCCGCCTGCACCCTGAGCGTCATCGGCCGGGGGCCATGGCGATAGCGGAAGGCCACGGCATCGATGACCTGTTGCCGGGTTATGTCCGCCCATCCGTTGGCCGACGAGATTCCGCCGTCAATGCCGAGATCGTCCGGAGACAGAAGCGCCAACATCAGCCCGTCGGGGTCATAGCGACCCGCACCATAGTCGGTGCCGTTGCCGGAGGGCCAGACAGTCCGGGTCTCTATCGCGGCGAGCACGGCATCGACAATCCGTTGCAGCGGCTCGCCCTTGCCCGGATAGGGGCAGGCAAGGCCGCCGGTGCCGACCGGAAGCGGCTGGCCGCCGACGACTTCCGCCGACGATCCGGCTTCGCCCAGCCGGTCGCCGATGGGAAGACCCGCAAGCGTCAGATCGAGCATATCGGAGCTCTCGGCGTTGAAGGCCGCAACCGTCGTTGGGTCGGGCGCGCCGGGATCGCTGTAGATCCGCACCAGACCCCAGGCCCCGTTCCAGAGCGCATCGACGGAGCCGAAATTATAAAGATAGTCAGACGATCTGTCCGGCACCTCGCCCGTTGGCGCTTTCGCCGCGGGGGAAGCTGCGGCCTCGACGCTGACGGGGATATCGGCGCGCAGGCTGCCGTTCATCTCGAAATGCTCCGAGATTCCGATTTCCTGCGCGAATGTGAAACCTTCCACGTTATCGCATTCAGCGATGATCGTCTCGAAGTCCTGCCAGAACTGCGGATGTGACGTGTGATCCTCGGCACTGTCGCGCCATGCCCTGTATCCGTCGGGACGCCCGTCCAGCGCCGCAGGCACGGGTGGACCAAGCGGTGCCACATTGCCCAGGCAACGGTCGCGGAGTGATGGCATGTCCTTATGCTCATCCGAAAGGCCAAGCGGTTGCTTGCCCGCCGGGAAGGCCTGATCGATGTTCCGGCGGAAGGCGAGACCGGCGACGTTGAACGTATGCTGGACCTCCTGCGCGCCCTGGATAAGACGGATCACCAGCCGTTCATCCTGATAGGCTTCAAGGATCGGGGTTTCGGGGTCACCGTGCAGGGCCGACCGCAGCGCCTCTCCCATATCGCCCTGCGCGCCGGTCATCTGATGGTCGACCGAACATTCGCCGAATGTGCCACCATCCAAAGCGACAGCGACGTCGCTCGCGTCGGCGGCGTGATCGCCGGGAACGCCCATCGGCAGCAACTTGCAATCGGGTGACGGGGCCGTGCCTGCGACCTTGTCACCGATCCGCAGCGGAATCGGTGCCCCGCGGTAATTCACAAGATAGGGATCGTGATGGTCGACCGAGATCGATTCGGGCCGGATCGGCGGCGCCACCGGCCTGGCGAGTGTCGGAACCGTCGGGTCAGTCGGCGCTGTCCGGATGCCCGCCGCCCGCTGCCGGTATGAAACGAGATGGTTGAAGAGTTCCTCCACTTCATTTGCCGTGCCGGCAAATGCATCACCTGCGAACCGCTCTTTGTGGGCGTCGTCGCGGTTCGTCCCGCCCGCGATCCAGGCGGGCGCAAGCTCACCCGACAGGAACCATGTGTCGCGGTCCAGATCATCGAAGTCGGCGGCGAATTCCTTGGTCGCGGCCACCCCGCATTTCTGGTCGAGGATGTAAGGGCTGAGCCGCCACTTCGCCTCGCAATAGATC
>NZ_JBARVQ010000364.1:0-1887 GCF_049646345.1 Albidovulum sp.
TCACGCTGGAAGATGACCGCGCGGCCAACCTCATACGGATGGAGGAGCATTATGCCATTCCGAAGGCGGCGCTGAACGACAATGGGCTGAAAGAAGATTTCTACTTCGCCGCCGAGGATTTCGGCGATTCCTACCCAGACTACCAATTCGCGGCCCGGGTGACACCGCTGACGGCGGGCGGGTCGAAGAGCTATCGCCATATCGTCGAGGTTGACGGCGCGCCGATCAACTTCACACCGCCCAAGGACGTGCGGATCGAGAATCCGGCCTTCGCCTATCGCTTCTCGGGCAAGGCACCGGGCAACGGCCGGCTGCGGATGGAATGGAGCTTTGAAACCCGTGCGCGGGTGGTTCCCGCCGATCAGGTTGAGGCCGTGAACCGGGATGCCCGAAAAATAGGTGATTCCAAGGGATTCAGCTGGAACCTTGATCCCGGGGAAGAACCCGCCGCGAACTGACCCCGGCGTCAGATGTTAAGGTGAAATGCAACCGGATCGGTATCCATGCCGTTGATGCACAACGACACGGCCTGTTTTCCGGCATAGTGGCGCCGCGTTGTTACCTCGCGGAACCGGTGGGCGCGACGGAAGATATGCACCTCTCCCGCGCCGAGCGTCAGGTTGCTGCCCTTGAAGACCTTCGGTGACAAGCGGCCATCAGCCTTCAGGAAGTGCAGCACATAGTCGATCGTCAACTGCTGCGGCTTGCGGCTGGTCGAGCGCAGTTCTGCCGTGAGGTCCAGCACCTGCCCCATCCTCACCGCGTTCGACGACAGATGCAGGACCGGCAGCGCAAGCTGCGGTTTTTCGCGGCCGAAGATTGCCAGTGTGGCTGCATCGCCCTTTTTGATCAGGCTACGGCAGGCATGGCGCAGCAGCGCCTGCCGGTCCTTGTCTGCCCCCTTCATCCAGTCGCGTGCGATATCCGTAACAAGCCCGGGATGGTCCTTTGAGATGTCATTGAGATGATTGGCAACCGAGCGGCGGACATAGACCTCCGGGTCATCGCGGAGCCGGGTCAGGAGCGGCAGGACCGGTGACGGATCGGCGAGCAGCGACGGCAATTGCATAGCCCAGGGCAGACGCGGGCGGGTGCCTTCGGAGATCAGACGGCGGACATGGTGGTTGGGGTCGTCCAGCCAGCCTTCAAGGATGCGGATCGCGCGTGCCTGATCGGCGATCAGAAAATAACGAATGCCGAACTCGGACGAGAAGCGCTTGGTCACCTCGGCCAGCAGGTCCATTGACCGATCGAAATCGTCAACACCGTGCTGACCCACGACCATGGTCAGGGGCAGCACGCCCCAGCCGCAGATGCCGTCATCATCGGATGGCTGGTTCGCGTGGTCGAGCGGGTCGGGATGCAGGATCGCCGTCAGCACGCGGGCCCTTTCCCCCGCATCCTCCGGCAGCGTCCCATTCAGGATATCGGCGATAAGCTGGGCCCGGGCCTTCAGTTCCAGCGCATCGAGTTTGGGAAGGATCGCCGACCGAAACGCTCTGGCATCGAAGCCCGGATGATGCCGGGAAACATGTTTGGCCAGACAGGCGACAAGGTCAGGCGAAAAGAACGTCTTGAAGGGTTCCATAGGGTCTCCGGCTGTCGCTGGTTCTCGGGGAACCGTGCCACAGCCGGAGACGAAGGGGGAGACCGTGAGTTGCGCGCGCCGGCCACCCTTCTGTCAGGAGCGCGATGACTGCGTTCCGGATCTTGTCATTTCAGAAGAGACCCGAACGCGTTAGCGAAGAAGCTGGCCGTAGACGTCGTGAGCGCCCGCGACGGAGTTGAGCTGTCGCGTACCCTGGGTATCACCGGCATAGGCGGCCACGGCACGGTAGGTCTGCGGGCCGAAGGTGCCGTCGATGCCACCGCTGTAATAGCCCCAGC
>NZ_JBARVQ010000365.1:0-6030 GCF_049646345.1 Albidovulum sp.
CCGTAGACTGTGTTACCCCCAACCGGTCTGCGGTCCGGTTGAAACTGCTCGTATCGCACAGGTCCAGGAATGTTTCGATAAGCTCTATCTGCATGGCAGCCTCTAATCGGAATATCCGATTAATATAGCAGGGTGTGGCGAATTGAAAGCCGCGCAGACAGCAACCATACTGCGGCCAGAAAAACATCGTGAGGATTACATGGCCGAGATTCCTTCAACAGCACGTGTGGTGATCATTGGGGGCGGCGCGGTTGGCGTATCCTCGCTCTACCATCTGGCCAAGGCTGGTTGGACCGACTGTGTCCTTCTTGAAAAGAACGAACTGACAGCCGGCTCGACCTGGCATGCCGCGGGCAACGTTCCGACCTTTTCGACCTCCTGGTCGATCATGAACATGCAGCGCTATTCGACCGAGCTTTACAGCCGCCTCGGCGCCGAGGTCGATTATCCGATGAACTACCATGTGACCGGGTCGGTCCGTCTGGCGCATTCGAAAGAGCGGATGCAGGAGTTTCAGCGGGCCAAGGGCATGGGCCTTTATCAGGGCATGAATCTGGAAGTGCTGGGCGTTGACGAGATCAAGGGCAAGTATCCATTCATCGAAACCCACGATCTGGCCGGTGCGCTTTATGACCCCGCCGACGGCGATATCGACCCGGCGCAGTTGACCCAGGCGCTGGCCAAGGGGGCACGCGAGATGGGGGCCAAGATCCTGCGTTTCACGCCCGCGACCGGGGTTTCCCGCGAGAACGGCGAATGGATCGTCCATACCGAAAAGGGCGACATCCGCTGCGAATATGTGGTCAATGCTGCGGGCTATTATGCCCAGAAGGTCGGCGAATGGTTCAAGCCCTATGGCGGGCGCACCGTGCCGATGATGGTGATGAGCCACCAATATGTGCTGACCGAGCAGGTGTCCGAGATTGAGGCATGGTCGAAAGAGGTGGGCCACAAGCTGCCGCTACTACGCGATGTGGACGTGTCCTATTACCTGCGTCAGGAAAAGGGCGGTTTCAACATTGG
Organism: Albidovulum sp.; assembly: GCF_049646345.1. GTDB lineage: Bacteria > Pseudomonadota > Alphaproteobacteria > Rhodobacterales > Rhodobacteraceae > Albidovulum. The sequence continues at coordinate 1,024 of NZ_JBARVQ010000365.1, forward strand.
TCCTTATGAGCCGAACTGCAAGGCGCATTGGGTCAACCCGTCCGACCCGATGCCAGATGACTTCTCTTTCCAGCTATACCCCGACGATCTGGACCGGATCGCCGAGATTGTCGCGGACGCGATGGAGCGGGTGCCGATCGTCGGCAGCGCTGGCATCAGCCGCATCATCAACGGGCCGATCCCCTACGCGCCCGACGGCAATCCGCTGATCGGACCGATGCCCGGCGTGCCGAACGCGTTCGAGGCCTGCGTCTTTACCTTCGGCATCGCTCAGGGCGGCGGCGGCGGCAAGGTGCTGGCCGAATGGATCACCGAAGGCTGCACCGAATGGGACATGTGGTCCTGCGATCCGCGCCGCTACACCGACTATACCGACCGCGACTATTGCATCGAAAAAGGCAAGGAAGTGTACGGCAACGAATATGCCATGCATGTCCCCTGGCACCGCTGGCCCGCCGCGCCAGACCGCCGGAAATCCTCGGTCCATGACAAGATCAGAGAGCTCGGCGGTCAGATGGGCGCCTATAACGGTTGGGAACGCGCCAACTGGTTCGCGAAGCCGGGCGACGACACATCCGAAGAGGCGACCCATACCTGGGGCAGGTCGGGTCCGTGGGAGCAGAGGATCAAGGAAGAATGCGAGGCGGTGCGCGACAGCGTGGGCGTCTTGAACCTGCCGGGCTTCTCGCGTTTCTGGATCCAGGGCGAGGGTGCGGACGAATGGCTGCGCGGTTTCTGCACCGGGGCCCTGCCAAAGGTCGGGCGCATGAACCTGATCTATGTCTCCGACAAGCGCGGCCGCATCCTGACCGAACTGTCCTGCATCCGTTTGGCTGAAAACAGCTTCGTCCTGATCACCGCCGCCACCGCGCAGTGGCATGACGGCGAACTGATCCGCAACTCCGTCCCCGAAGGTGTGACGGTGCGCGAAACCACGGCAGAGCGCGAAACCCTGATCATTGCCGGACCGAAGTCGCGCGAGCTTTTGGCCCCGATCACCGATGCCGACCTCTCCATGGGCTGGCTGACCCACCAGCACGCGACCGTAGCGGGCAAGAAGGCCTTCCTGATCCGTGTGTCCTTTGCGGGCGAACTCGGCTGGGAGGTGCATGCCGAGAACGCAGACATGCCCGCGATCTATGATGCGGTTCGGGCGGGCGGGGCGAAACCTTTTGGCATGTGGGCGCTGAATAGCCTGCGGCTGGAAAAGGGCTACCGCGCCTGGAAGGGCGATCTTTCGACCGATTATTCGCTGTTGGAAGGCGGTCTGGAACGCTTCGTCAAGTTTGACAAGCCGCAGGACTTCACCGGTAAGGCAGCACTTCTGGCCGAAAAGCAGCGGGGCGTGAAGAAAAGCTTCATCACCCTCATCGTCGATGCGAAGGATTGCGACGCGCCCTACATGTCGACCATCTGGCATGACGGCAAGGTCGTGGGCGAAACCACCTCGGGCGCCTGGGGCTACCGGGTGAACGCCTCCATCGCTCTTGGCATGGTCAGGGCCGATCTGGCGGTGCCGGGAACCGAGCTTGAGGTCGAGATCTATGGCGAGCGTTGCCGCGCGGTGGTGCAGCCCGACCAGCCGCTCTGGGATCCCGAAAACGCCCGGATCCGGGCCTGACCTTCAGGAAGATCGAGGACACAGGTATGTCTATCCCTGAAAAGATGAGCGGCGTGCGGCTGACCGGACACGGTGGGCCCGAAACGCTCGTCTGGTCAGACGACATACCTGTGCCGAGTCCACGCGCCGATGAAGTGCTGGTGAAGGTGCTGGCCGCTGGGGTCAACCCGACCGATATCAACACCCGCGTCGGCTGGTATGCCCGCGACGCCGCCGCCGAGGGTGGTGGCTGGGACGGCGCACTTGACTTTCCCCGTATTCAGGGCGGCGATCTTTGCGGCCGTGTCGTGGCCCTTGGCGCAAACGTCCAGGGCATTGACCTAGGTGCCCGGGTGATCTGCCCGATCAACCAGGCTGAACCCACGCCAGAGAACCCAATGGGTTTCGTGGCACTCGGCTCTGAATATGACGGCGCGTTCGCAGAGTATTGCTGCGTTCCGGCACGTCACCTCTTTGATGTGACTTTGTCTCCGCTCTCCGATGTCGAGATTGGCGGGATGCCCTGTGCTTATGGCACCGCGCACAACCTCCTCACCCGGTCCGGCGTTGCCGCCGGCGACAGCGTGCTGATAACCGGCGCGTCGGGCGGGGTTGGTTATGCCGCAGTGCAGTTGGCGCTTTTACGCGGAGCAAAAGTCACGGCGCAGTGCACTGCCGCAAAGTCGGCACATGTAATGGCCACCGGCGCGACCGTGATCGATCGGGAGGCAGTGCTTGTGGCCGGCGCCTTCGACATAGTGATCGACATTGTCGGTGGCCCGCGCTGGATGGAACGGCTAGACGCGTTGCGCCCCGGTGGTCGCTATGCCACCTCCGGCGCAATCGCCGGGCCGATGGTCGAGGCTGACCTCAGAACAATCTACTTGCACGACCTCACGATTTTTGGCTGCACCCATCAATCACCAGAGACATTTGCGGCGCTTGTCGAGATCATCAATGCAGGCAGCGTTCGCCCCCTGATATCAAAGACCTACCCGCTTCGCGACATCGGCAGGGCGCAGCAAGAGCTGCAGTCCGGCACGCATCCGGGCAAGCTGGTGCTATTGCCCTGTGGGGGCGCATCATGAGCGGCCTGGCTGGACGTGGTGACGCGTTGAAACCAGCTATCGTGCTGGTCAGTAGCGACATGGGTGCAAACAGTTTTCCAGGACTGACGGTAGAATTTGGCGCAATGCCGATGGAATTTTCCACCGCGCACAATCTCTTGACCCGCGGTGAGGTCGGTCGCGGATCGCGCGTTCTGATCATTGTCGAGGACGAGACGGTGGGCTATGCCTGCATGCGTCTTGCGGCGCACAACGGGGCCGATGTTACCCTGCATAGTGACATGCGGCACACCGCCGGTGCCCGCGTCCTTGGGGCAAAGGTAATACCCTCAGGTCACACCTTGCCGTCTTGCGCATTCGACGCGGTTATCGACCTTTCCCTCGGCGAGAAATTTCAATCGCGCCTCTTCTGTCTCCGCCCCGGTGGCCTCTACGTTGTCCGCGGCGCCGTCTCCGGTGCCCAAAACGCCCGGGTCTTTCTGAATGACCTGCCGCTTTTCGACCTTCCCCGCCGGCCGCGCGAAGTTTTTCCCGGGCTGATCAGCGTCGTTCGGGCGCCCCATATCCGCGCGGTTCCAGACAACTGCCTTTCCTTTAGGAGTTCAACCAATGTCTAACCTGCCTGCTAAAGCCCGTGTCGTCATTGTCGGCGGCGGTGTCGTCGGTTGTTCGGTGGCCTATCATCTGACCAAGCTCGGTTGGAAGGATGTGGTTCTCTTGGAACGCAAGCAGCTGACTTGCGGCACGACCTGGCACGCGGCGGGCCTGATCGGCCAGCTGCGCGCCTCGGCCAATATGACCAAGCTCGCGAAATATTCCGCCGACCTTTATGGCGGGCTGGAGGCGGAGACCGGGCTGGCGACCGGCTTCAAGCAGGTCGGCTCAATTTCCGTCGCGCTGACCGATGCGCGGAAAGAGGAACTGTTCCGCGGCGCCTCGATGGCCCGCGCCTTTGGCGTGCCGGTGGAGGAACTTTCGCCCGAGGAGGTCAAGAACCGCTATCAGCATCTGAATATCGAAGGTGTGAAGGCCGGTGTCTGGCTGCCGACCGACGGTCAGGGCGACCCGGCCAATATCGCGGTGGCGCTGGCCAAGGGGGCGCGCAATCGTGGTGCCGTGGTGGCAGAGGGCGTGAAGGTGACGAGCATTGCCGTCGAGGGCCGTCGCGCCAAGTCGGTTTCCTGGGAACAGAATGGTGAGCAGGGCGTGATCGAGGCCGATCATGTCGTCAACTGTGCGGGCATGTGGGGCCATGAGGTCGGCCGCATGGCAGGCGTCAATGTGCCGCTGCATGCTTGCGAGCATTTCTACATCGTGACCGAGGCGATCCCCGGCCTGACCCAGATGCCGGTGCTGCGGGTGCCCGACGAGTGCGCCTATTACAAGGAAGATGCGGGCAAGTATCTGCTGGGAGCGTTTGAGCCCAATGCCAAGCCCTGGGGCATGAATGGCATCCCGGAAGATTTCTGCTTTGACCAGTTGCAGGAAGATTTCGATCATTTCGAGCCGATCCTGGAACGCGCCTGCAACCGCCTGCCGATGCTGGCCGAGGCGGGCATCCATACTTTCTTCAACGGGCCTGAAAGCTTTACCCCCGATGATGCCTATAACCTTGGCCTGTCGCTTGAGGTCGACAATTACTGGGTTGCCGCCGGGTTCAACTCGATCGGCATCCAGTCGGCCGGTGGCGCGGGTATGGCGCTGGCGGAATGGATGGAGACGGGCGAAAAGCCCTTTGACCTTGGCGACGTCGATGTCGGCCGCAACCAGCCCTTCCAGGGCAACAAGCATTATCTCTTTGAGCGGTCCAAGGAAACGCTGGGACTGCTTTACGCCGACCACTACCCCTATCGCCAGAAAGCCACCGCGCGCGGTGTGCGGCGCACGCCCTTCCATGCGCATCTTGAGGCGAATGGTGCGGTTTTCGGCGAAATCGGCGGCTGGGAACGCGCGAACTGGTTTGCCAATGACGGGCAAGAGCGGGAATATCAATATAGCTGGGGCCCGCAGAACTGGTTCGGCAATCAGGCGGCCGAGCACAATGCCGTCCGCACCAATGTCGGCATGTACGACATGTCCTCTTTCGGCAAGATCCGGGTCGAGGGCCGCGATGCGGAAGGCTATCTGAACCACATTTCAGGCGCCGACATGTCGGTGGCACCCGGCAAGATCGTCTATACCCAGTTCCTGAACAAGGCGGGCGGCATCGAGGCCGACGTGACCGTGACGCGTCTTTCCGAGACCGCCTATCTGGTTGTGACGCCCGCCGTGACCCGGCCCAAGGATCAGGCCTGGATGCGTCGCCATATCGGCGAATTCAACGTCGTGATCACCGATGTG
>NZ_JBARVQ010000366.1:0-4509 GCF_049646345.1 Albidovulum sp.
ACGCGGAGGCATTCCTGCACCAGTCGCTTTCCTCCCCCTGCCTGTCGACCATCGCCAAGGCCGAGGGGATCTGGATCGAGGATACGGCCGGACGGCGCTTCATGGATTTCCATGGCAATTCCGTCCACCATATCGGTTATGGCCATCCCCGCGTCGTGGCCGCGATCAAGGATCAGCTTGATGGCTTAAGCTTCTCGCCCCGCCGTTTCACCAATGAGGTGTCGGTGGAACTGGCCGAAACGCTCGGGGCATTGGCACCCGGCGATCTCGGTAAGGTGCTGTTCACGACCGGCGGCTCGGACGCCAACGAAGTGGCCCTGCGTATCGCGCGCGCGGCGACGGGGCGGTTCAAGACCGTCAGCTTCTGGGACGCATTCCACGGCGCGGGCTTTGGCGCGTCAAGCGTCGGCGGCGAGGCGACCTTCCGCTCGCATATCGCGGGCCCCTTGTTGCCCGGCGCCGAGCATGTCGCCCCCTTCAACTGCTATCGCTGCGCCTATGGTCATGTCGGGCCGGAAAGCTGCGCGCTGGCCTGCGCGAAGATGGTCGAGTTCGTGCTGGAGCGCGAGGGCGATGTTGCCGCCGTCATTGCCGAGCCGATGCGGGCGGTGCCGGTGGTGCCGCCGCCGGGCTTCTGGCGCGCGGTGCGCGAGGCCTGCAACCGGCACGGCGCGCTTCTGATCATGGATGAGATCCCGACCGGCCTTGGCAAGACCGGCCGGATGTTCGCATTTGAACATGACGAAGTGGTGCCCGATATCGTGACCCTCGGCAAAGCGCTTGGCGGTGGCATCCTGCCCATTGCGGCAGTGATCGCGCGGCGCGATCTGGATGTTTGCGGCGATTTCGCCATCGGCCACTACACCCATGAAAAGAACCCGGTGACGGCACGGGCGGCGCTGGAGACCCTCGCATTGATCCGCGACGAGGGGCTGGTGGAGAGGGCCGCCGAACTGGGCGCACATGCGCTCAACCGGCTGCGCGAAACGGTGGGCGACGATCCACTCGTGGGCGACATCCGCGGGCGCGGCCTGATGTTCGGTGTCGAGATCGTCGCGGACCGCGACAGCCGCGCACCGGGGCGTGACGCCGCCGAACGCATCTATTACCGCTGCCTTGAGGCGGGGCTCAGCTTCAAGATCAGCGCAGGCTGCGTGCTGACATTGTCGCCTCCGCTGACCATCGCCAGGGACGACCTCGACCGGGCGCTGGACATCGTGGCGGAAGCGATCCGCGCGGAGACCACCTGAGAAGACCAACCGCACCGCCACGCGCATCCCCCCTTGTGGCCAGGGGAATGGGGGGGGGACAGCGTCAGGCCGCCAGAGTATCGGCCAGTTCGCGCCAGCGATGGCAAGCCACTTCATGCCCGTCGCCGGGATGTTCCAGAACCGGTTCCTCTGTCTTGCAGCGATCCACCGCGAAAGGACAGCGGGTATGGAACTTGCAGCCCGGCGGCTGGTTTGTCGGTGACGGGATCTCGCCCTCCAGCTTCTGCGCAGATCCCCGGTCATCGGGGTCAAGCGACGGGATCGCCGAGAACAAAGCCTTAGTATAGGGATGGCGCGGCGCCTTGAAAAGCGTGCGCGTCGGCGCGGTTTCCACCAGCCGCCCGAGATACATCACCGCGAGATGGTCGCAGGTATGGGCGACGACCGAGAGGTCATGGCTGATGAAGAGGAAGGTGATCTTAAGATCGCGCTGCAACTCTTTCAGAAGGTTCAGAACATCGGCCTGAATCGACACGTCGAGTGCTGCCACGCTTTCGTCGGCCACCACGAATTTCGGCCCCGACACGAGCGCCCGCGCGATGGAAATCCGCTGCCGCTGCCCGCCTGAAAATGCATGCGGGAAGCGGCGGAGATGTTCGAGGTTCAACCGGCATTTCGCCGCGATCTGCCGCACCCGCGCGTCGGTTTCCTCGCGGGTCTTGGTCAGGCCCATCACCTCCAGGGGTTCGGCGATGATATCGCGCACGGTCATGCGGGGGGACAGGGCCGCGTAAGGGTCCTGAAAGATCAGCTGCGCCCGCTTGCGGTAATCCTTCAGCTCTGCCCCCGCCAGCGTCGTCAGGTCGTAATCGACCTCGCCATCGGTGTAACTTGCCGAACCGCCGGTGATCGGCACCGCTTTCAAGAGCGCCCGGCCCAAAGTCGTCTTGCCCGAGCCGCTTTCGCCGACAAGGCCAAAGAACGAGCCCTTTTCGATGTCGAGATCGACATGGTCGACCGCCTTCAGGATCGACTTGCCGAAAAAGCCGGAACCGATCCTGAAACCGACCGAAAGGTCGCGGGCCTTGATCAGGGTCTCGCTCATGCCGGGACCTCCGTATGCAGATGACAGGCGACCCGGTGCGAGGCATCGACCTGTGTGTCATGGGGCAGTTTCGACTTGCAGACATCGCCGATGATCTTCGGGCAGCGGGTGTGAAAGACGCAGCCCGGGGGACGTTCCAGCGGTGACGGGATATCGCCCGCGACCGGCGTCAGCGGCGCATCGAGATCGTCAAGCTTCGGCAAGGCCGCCAGCAGACCTTGCGTATAGGGATGTTTCGGATTGCGGATCACCTCGCGCACCGGGCCTTCCTCGACGATCCTGCCGAGATATTTGACCGCGACCTTGTCAGCGGTCTGGGCGATGACGCCGAGGTCATGGGTGATGAAGATGATCCCCATATGGAACTCGGACACCAGATCCTTCATCAGGTCGATGACCTGCGCCTGAATGGTGACGTCGAGCGCGGTTGTCGGTTCATCCGCGATCAGAAGCTTTGGCTGCGTCGAGAGCGCCATCGCGATCATCGCCCGCTGCCGCATCCCGCCCGAAAGCTCGAACGCATATTGATCGAAGCGCTTCGACGGGTCGGAAATGCCGACGCGGTCCAGCATCTCGACTGAAATCTCTTTCGCCTTCGCCTTCGACATGTCGCCGTGAAGCTGCAACTGTTCGACCATCTGAACGCCGATCGTAATCGCGGGGGCGAAGCTGGCCATCGGTTCCTGGAAGATCATCGAAATCGCCCCGCCACGCACGACTTTCAGATCGCGTGCGGTCTTCAGCGACAGGACATCGACAGGGCCATCCTCGGTATGGAGCGTGATCTTGCTTTCCGGGCTGTAGACCGCATTTCTCGCATTGAGGTTCATCAGCGCCTTGGCGGTCACGGATTTTCCCGAGCCGCTTTCGCCGACGAGCCCCATCACCTCACCCTTGTTGATGGTGAAACTTACATCGTCGACGGCTGTCACCAGCCCCTCATCGGTGCGGAACTTCAGCGTCAGGTTCTTGACTTCGATCAGTGCTGTCATTTCTTCGTATCCGAATAGGGGTCAGCCGCATCACGCAACCCGTCGCCAACGAAGACGAAGGCCAGAACCAGCGCCACGAAGAAGATCACCGGGATGAAATACCATTGGTAATTCAGCAGAACGTCCGCCTTTGAGACGTTCTGCATCAGCGCGCCGAGTGAATTGACCGGGTCCTTGAGGCCGAGGCCGATGAAAGAAAGTGCCGTTTCCGACCGGACCATGTAGGGGAAGGAAATCATCAGGTCGACGATGATGTAGCTGGTGAACGAAGGCAGCAGGTGCCGCCGGATGATATGGCCCGGCGACGCGCCGCACAGCTCGGCCGCCAGCACGTATTCCTGTGTGCGTTCGGTCAGAAGATGGGTTCGAATGCGTCGCGCCAGCGTCGGCCAGCCGATCAGGCCGAGGATGATCGAGATGAAGAAGAACCGCGTCTCGGACGACCAGTTGTCGGGCATGAAGGCGGCCAGCGCCATGAACAAGGGGATTGCCGGAACCGTTCGGATCGCATCGGTGATCATTTGCAGGACGCTGTCGATCCAGCCGCCGAAATAGCCGGCCACCCCCCCTATGACCAGCGCCAGCACGAATGAGATGAAGACACCGAGCGAGCCGACCGCAAGCGATGTCCAGATCGCGTGCAAAGTTCGCCCGAAAATGTCCTTGCCGCTGCCATCGGTGCCAAAGAGGTGGATCTTGCCGCCTTCATCAAGGCCGAAAAGATGCGTGTTGGCGGGAATGATGCCCAGAAGCTTGTAGTCCCAGTCCTCGACAAAGAACAGCATGTAAAGCCGGTGATCGCGGTTTTCGGTGACCACCCAGCGGAAGTTGGTCTTGATCGAACGTTCGCGTTCGGTCGCATAGACGAAGGGGCGAAGGGAAAACCCGTTCTCGTCCCAGAATTTCGGCATCTGCGGCGCGCCGTTTTCGTAGTTCTCGTCACGGCCCGCGATGGTCGGGTCATAGGGCGACAGGAAAGGTGCGAAGATGCCCATCATGATCAACAGGACAAGCGCCCAGGCGGCGATCATCGCGGTGCGGTTGCCCTTGAACCGTGCCCAGATCAACTGCCCCTGCGAGGCGGTGAAATACGCTTCCTTGGCCTTCTGATCGACCCCGGCGGTGGCTGTCTTACGTCCGAATACCATTGCCCCCTCCCCTTATGATCCGATGATGCCGCGACGCACGCGCGGATCGATGA
>NZ_JBARVQ010000367.1:0-5762 GCF_049646345.1 Albidovulum sp.
GTCACGGGCGGCATCGGCATCGGTCTCTTCACGCAGAAGCTGGCTGTGCCCCAGAAGGGCGTTGAGCGGTGTCCGGACCTCATGGCTCATCGAGGCGAGGAAGCGGGACTTGGCGCGGCTTGAATCGCTGGCTTCGGTGATGGCTTCGATCAGCCGGGATTGCGCGCGGTGGTTCTGCACCAGTGCGGACAGGAAATAGCCAAGCAGGGTGAGTGCCGCAGCCGTGGCAACGGCCGCGGACAGCGTTGCATCGGGTTTCATCAGATGCTGAAGCGATAGCCAAAGCAGGGCCGCTGCGGGGGGAAGGCCGCTGACAAGTCCCATCGGAAAGTGCACTGTCCGCACGACCGAAACATTGAGCAGGGCACCGATCAGCGACAGCACGCCAAGGAAACGGACCAAGGGATCGTCCATCTGCCACAGAACCAGAGCGGGGATGCTGTAGATCGTCAGCCCGAAGGCAGAGCTTGCCAGAAATGCCAGCCGCCGCCCCCGGCTTGGCGAGGCTTCGAAGGCCAGCAGCAGGCGTCGTTGCGGAACTTCTGAGCCAACGCAGAGCAGATAGACCAGAAAGACGAACCAGAACGGCAGGAAGAAGAAGAACAGGATGCAACTGATCGCCAGCCCGATCTGACGCGATACGAAATCCGCGTCGAGCCGTTGCCTTTGCCGGGATATCTCTTCTGTAAAGCGGATCGGGTCTGCCATAACTGTTCGTCGTAAGTCCCTAATGCGACAGGTCATAAACCGGGTCGATGGTCCCGCTCCGCGGAAATTCAGGTCACTTTAAGGTCATTCCTGTCAAGTGCATAGGCCTTACCGAACCCGGCATTGAGGTGAGCGGTCAGAATCTCGAAGCGGACAAGGTGGAAATCGGCAAAACCGACATAGAGGCGCGATTTCGGGTGCTGTGCCAGCCAGTCTTCGCGCAGGGCGGGACGTTCGGGGGCGTCGTCGGGAATGAAGTGGGCCCTGACCCGCAGTGTCAGGCGGGGATGGGCCATCGGGTCGCCCCTGGGTTTCGGGGCGGCGATCAGCAGCGATGCGCGCGGGTCCTGGCGCAGTACCTGCGTATGTAACGCGAGATCCGAGATGAGCGTGATCGGGGCTCCGTCCGGTGCAAGGCCGAAGGCAATCTGGCTGACGAAAGGCGCGCCGGTTTCCGGTTCGACTACGCCCGGCGCCGCAATGCGCGCGGTGGCGATGAGACCCGTCGCGATTGCGCGCGCTTCAGCATCGGTTTCGCGCAGTGGTGTGACTTTGTCGGCCATGTTGCCCCGGCGTGGTTGTGGCAGTCCTCAGACTGCGGGACCTTCGATCCGCCCTTGCCTTGGCGGGGCGGTCAGGGATGTCAGTTCCCGGCGAGGATGCTGCAAGCGTCGCTTAAATGAAACAGGAAGCTCGCGGTCCCGGTCGCTGGAGCAACTCCATGGTGCGGCATCAGAAGCCTGCCGGGGGCAGCAGCTGAAACGCAGTCCGATCCCAGCGGTTGGAGCGGCGAGATGCATCGCTGACCGTTTCCATTCGAATCGCAGAAAAATGCGGGCGCTAACGGGCAATCTGTGCCGGAAAACCGCTGAAATCGCTGTGTCCGCAGGCCGCGGCGCAATTAGCACCCTCCAAGGTCAGATCGATGTGTGTTCACCGTGTCGTGAACAGCCAATTGGTTGAAAAATCATGGCAAAAATGTGCCCGACAAAGCGTAATTTACAAAATTATCGGTATAAGTGTGAAAATATTTACAGAAAAATACAATGAAAAAAATAGGTTACAAATAAATGAATAAATAGTTTACAATATTGGCGATAGGGCTTTGATGGGGGCGGGCGGATCATGCGCCGAATTCCTCGGAAAGTCGGTACCTGACGTATGGAGGACAGCCATGGCGGCGCAGAACGCAACGGATGCAACGGCAAAGCGGGCGATCCCGTCGGGATTTGAAAAGGCTCATGCAACGCCCGACAGCTATGCTGCGAAATATGCCGCTTCGGTTAATGATCCCGTCGCCTTCTGGGGTGAAGAGGGCAAGCGGCTCGACTGGATCAAGCCCTATTCCAAGGTCAAGGATACCAGCTTCAAGTTCGGCGAAGTGTCGATCAAGTGGTTCGAGGATGGTGTTCTGAACGTTGCGGCCAATTGCGTCGACCGCCATCTTGCAACCCGCGCCGATCAGACCGCGATCATCTGGGAACCCGACGATCCGGCCACGCCAGCCCGCCACATCTCCTACAAGGAACTGGCCGATAACGTCGGTCGCATGGCCAATGTGCTGAAGGCCAATGGTATCGGCAAGGGCGACCGGGTCGTGATCTATCTGCCGATGATCCCCGAGGCTGCCTATGCGATGCTGGCCTCTGCCCGGATCGGGGCGATCCATTCGATCGTTTTCGCGGGCTTTTCGCCCGATGCGCTCGCGAACCGGATCAACGACAGCGAGGCAAAGGCCGTCATCACCGCCGATACCGCGCCGCGTGGCGGTCGCCGCACGGCGCTGAAGTCGAACGCGGATGCCGCCCTTCTGCATTGCGATGACAAGGTGAAATGCCTTGTCGTCAAGCATACCGGCGATCAGACGACCTGGATTGAGGGTCGCGATGTCGACGTTCTGGCCGGGATGGCGGATGCCAGTACCGTTTGCGCACCCGAGCCGATGGGGGCGGAAGACCCGCTCTTCATCCTTTATACGTCAGGCTCGACCGGCAAACCCAAGGGCGTCGTCCACACCACGGGCGGCTACCTTGTTTATGCCTCGATGACCCATCAATACACGTTCGACTATCACGACGGCGATATCTTCTGGTGCACTGCCGATGTCGGCTGGGTCACCGGCCATTCCTACATCGTCTATGGACCTCTGGCGAACGGCGCCACGACCCTGATGTTTGAGGGCGTGCCGACCTGGCCGGACGCGGGGCGGTTCTGGGCGGTGTGTGAAAAGCATGCAGTTAACCAGTTCTACACCGCTCCGACTGCCATCCGCGCCCTGATGGGGCAGGGGCCGGAATATGTCGAGAAATACGACCTCTCGTCGCTGAAGGTTCTTGGGTCGGTCGGGGAACCGATCAATCCGGAAGCCTGGATCTGGTATGACAAACATGTCGGCAAGGGCCGCTGCCCGATCGTCGACACGTTCTGGCAGACCGAAACCGGCGGCCATATGATCACCTCGCTGCCCGGCGCGATCCCGACCAAGCCCGGCTCGGCCACTTTGCCGTTCTTCGGCGTGAAGCCGGTGGTCCTTGATGCCGCGACAGGTGCGGTCCAGCGGGATACGAAGGCCGAGGGGGTCTTGTGCATCTCCGACAGCTGGCCCGGGCAGATGCGGACGCTCTGGGGCGATCATGAGCGGTTCCAGGAGGCGTATTTCACCCAGTACAAGGGCTACTACTTCACCGGTGACGGCTGCCGCCGGGATGAGGATGGCTATTACTGGATCACCGGCCGCGTCGACGATGTGATCAACGTGTCCGGTCACCGGATGGGTACGGCCGAGGTCGAAAGCGCCCTTGTCGCGCATGAGAATGTCGCCGAGGCGGCCGTCGTCGGCTACCCGCATGACATCAAGGGGCAGGGCATCTACGCCTATGTCACCCTGATGAACGGTGTGGAGCCCTCCGAGGATCTGCGCAAGGAGCTGGTGAAATGGGTGCGGACCGAGATCGGCCCCATCGCCTCACCCGACCTGATCCAGTGGGCGCCGGGCCTGCCAAAGACCCGTTCGGGCAAGATCATGCGCCGCATCCTCAGGAAAATCGCTGAAAATGACTATGGCGCGCTGGGCGACACCTCGACCCTCGCCGATCCGTCTGTGGTCGACGATCTGATCGACAACCGGATGAACCGGGTATGAGCGAGGTTCTCACAACACCCGCCGTCCTGATCCTGCTTGGCCCCCCCGGGGCTGGAAAGGGCACACAGGCGCGGATGCTGGAAGAACGCTTCGGCCTGATCCAGCTGTCCACCGGCGATCTCTTGCGCGCCGCCGTCGCCGAGGGCTCCCCTGCCGGTCTTGCCGCCAAGGCGGTAATGGAGACGGGCGGGCTGGTCAGCGATGAGATCGTCCTGGCGATCCTCAAGGACCGGATGGCAAAACCGGACGTGCAGGCGGGCGTCATCCTCGACGGTTTCCCGCGCACTGCCGGACAGGCCGCGGCACTTGACGGGTTGCTGGCCGAAAGCGGCCAGGACGTCACCGCCGCGATCAGTCTTGAGGTCGATGACGAGGCGATGATCGACCGCGTGGCGGGGCGCTTTACCTGCGCCCATTGCGGCGAGGGTTATCACGACACCCACAAGAAAACCGCCAAGGCGGGCACTTGTGACAAATGCGGCGGCACGGAATTCAAACGCCGTGCCGACGACAACGCCGAAACGGCGCGCGAAAGGCTGAGGGCCTATCACGCCGAGACGGCACCACTGATCGCGCATTATGACAAGTTGGGCGTGCTGAGGACGGTCGATGCGATGGGGTCCATCGCAGGGGTCGCCAAGGCGCTGAGGACAATCGTGAAAAGCGCGACGGAATAAGGGGAGGCCCGCATCCCGGGATGAGCCGGGGCGCGGGAGAACGAGGGAATTCAGGGAGTAAGACAATGGCGGACAAATCTTCGTCCAACGCCTATTGGGCAGCCAATATCCGGCTCATCAAGATCTGCTTGGTGATCTGGTTCGTGGTGTCCTTCGGCTTTGGCATTCTTCTGCGCCCCATGCTTTCGGGCATCGGCGTTGGCGGAACCGATCTGGGCTTCTGGTTCGCGCAGCAAGGCTCGATCATCGTGTTCCTCATACTGATCTTTTTCTACGCCTGGCGCATGAACAAGCTCGACGCCGAACACGGCGTGGAAGAGTAAGGGAGAGCAGGGACAATGGATCAGTTTACACTCAACCTGCTGGTGGTGGGCGCGACCTTCGCGCTCTATATCGGCATCGCGATCTGGGCCCGTGCGGGCTCCACATCGGAATTCTATGCCGCCGGGCGGGGCGTTCACCCGGTCATGAACGGCATGGCCACGGGCGCTGACTGGATGTCGGCGGCCTCCTTCATCTCGATGGCGGGTCTCATCGCCTTCGGCGGCTACGACACTTCGGTCTATCTGATGGGCTGGACCGGCGGTTACGTTCTGCTGGCGATGCTGCTTGCGCCCTATCTGCGCAAGTTCGGCAAGTTTACCGTGCCGGAATTCATCGGCGATCGTTTCTACAGCCCGACCGCCCGCATGGTGGCTGTCGTCTGTCTGATCGTCGCCTCGGTCACCTACGTTATCGGTCAGATGACCGGTGTCGGTGTGGCGTTTTCGCGCTTCCTCGAAGTGTCGAACACGACCGGCCTTCTGATCGGTGCTGGTATCGTGTTCCTCTATGCCGTTCTCGGCGGCATGAAGGGCATCACCTATACTCAGGTTGCCCAATATGTCGTGCTGATCACCGCCTACACTATCCCGGCCGTGTTCATCTCGCTGCAACTGACCGGCAACCCGATCCCGGGCCTTGGTCTCTTCTCGAACGACGTGGCCACCGGTCAGCCGATCCTGGCGACGCTGGAGGGGCTTGTGACCGATCTGGGCTTCAAATCCTATCTGGAGCAGTCGGACACCACGCTGAACATGTTCCTGTTCACGCTGTCGCTGATGATCGGCACCGCGGGTCTGCCGCACGTCATCGTGCGCTTCTTCACGGTTCCGACCGTCAAGGACGCTCGTTCGTCGGCAGGCTGGGCGCTTGTCTTCATCGCGCGTCTTTACCTCACGGCTCCGGCCGTTGCT
>NZ_JBARVQ010000368.1:0-5222 GCF_049646345.1 Albidovulum sp.
GATCAACCTCGGCCAGATCAAGAACGAGCCGCGGCGGCCCGGCAAGCAGAAAGGTCCGATATGGCACTGTCCGGCTCAGTGTCAGGTTGAGCGTGCTGCCCCCTTCGTCATCCGCCAGCCCAGACCGCGCCACATCAATAGTTGCCCCCCCCTCCGCCCCGAAAGCCGGGAGAGGCGCGGGCACGAAAACGGTGCCGCAGATCAGAAGTATCAAAAGCGCGAATGCCCGCATCATGCCCGCCCGGGTTTTCCCGCCATCATAGGCGTGTCGGATCGAAAGCGGAATCCCCGCTTGGCTCAGACATGACGCCCCATGAACGCCGCCAGCCGCGCCAACCCCTCGCGGATATCGGCGGTCGAGCGGGCATAGGAAAACCGCAAGGTCTGCCCGCCCCGTGACGGGTCGAAGTCGAGCCCCGGCGTCACTGCCACACCCGCCCGGTCAAGGATCTCGGCGGCGAAGGCGCGGCTGTCATCGGTCAGGTCCGAGACATCGGCATAGATGTAGAAGGCACCGTCGGGCGGCGCGATCTTTGTGAACCCGGCCTTTGGCAGACCCTCCAGCATCAGCCGCCGGTTCTCGGCATAGACGGCGCGATTTGCCTCCAGCTCATCAACACAGTCCAGCGCCGCAAGGGCTGCAACCTGACTGGCATGCGGCGGGCAGATGAACATGTTCTGCGCCAGCCGTTCGACCATCCGCACATGCGCTTCCGGCACGACCATCCAACCGATGCGCCAGCCGGTCATCGAGAAATACTTGGAAAAGGAATTGATGACATAGACCTCGTCCGACACTTCCAGTGCCGACACGGCCCGGCCTTCGTAGTGAAGCCCGTGATAGATTTCGTCCGAGATGAAGCTGACGCCCTTCTCCCCGGCGGTGCCAATCAGCGCGCCCAGCGCGTCGCGGTCCAGCATCGTGCCCGAAGGATTGGCGGGCGAGGCGACGATCAGACCCTGAACATCCGCAGGAATGTCAGCGGCGCGCGGCTGGTAGCGGTCTTCGGCCCGTGTGGGGATGCCGACCGGGGTCAGGCTCAGCGCTTTCAGGATCTGGCGGTAGGAGGGATAGCCGGGTTCCCCCAAAGCCACCCGGTCGCCCGCATCGAAGAGTGCCGTGAAGGACAAAAGGAACGCCGCCGAGGACCCGGCCGTCACCACAATGCGGCCGGGATCGAGGTCAATCCCGTACCAGCGCTGGTAAAGCCCGGCGATGCCCTGTCGCAGCGCAGGCAGGCCAAGCGCGACGGTATAGCCGAGCGCATCCTTCTCCATCGCGGTGGCCAAGGCTGCCCGCGCCGCCGCGGGGGCGGGCGTTGAAGGCTGGCCCACTTCCATATGGATGATGTGGCGTCCATCGGCCTCGGCCGCGCGGGCGGCTTCCATCACATCCATCACAATGAAGGGATCGACCACCCCACGGCTTGAACCCCTCATGCTTCACTCCCTATGCTGCGGCCCGTGCCGGCTGCGTTCATTCCAGTCCAAAGCAGCGGCGTCAATGCCCGCCCAAGGTGGGGCTTGCAGCGCCGCTTGGATCGAACCATGGTCGGCAACCGAATTCACCGGCGCGGCAACGACCGCGCCGTCAGAGAGGATACCAGATGAAACTTGCCCCCTTCGCCCTTGCTGCGGCGCTCGCCACCCCTGCCGCCGCCTTCGACATCTCATCCATGTCCGAGGCCGAGCGCGAAGCCTTCCGGGCCGAGGTGCGCGCCTATCTGCTCGAAAACCCCGAAGTGCTGTCCGAAGCGATCGAGGTTTTGCAACAGCGTCAGGCCGATGATGCGGCGTCCCAGGACCTCAATCTGGTGAAGGCCAACCAAAAGGACCTGTTTGAGGACGGGTATTCCTTTGTCGGCGGCAATCCCGAAGGCGATATCACCATCGTCGAGTTCATCGACTATCGTTGCGGCTATTGCCGCAAGGCCCACGAAGAAGTCGGGCAGTTGATCGAGTCAGACGGCGATATCCGCTATATCGTCAAGGAATTCCCGATCCTCGGCGACCAGTCGGTCATCGCCGCGCGCTTTGCCATTGCCGCGCTGCAGGTCGCCGGTCGCGAAGCCTATGAAAAGGTCAATGCGGGCTTCTACGAAAGCTTCCGCGGCGATGTGAGCGTCGAGACGCTGACGGCGTTTGCCACGGATCTCGGCCTCGACGGTGGCCCGATCATCGCCCATATGGACGCGCCCGAAGTGACGAAGGTGATCGAGGAGAACAACCTGCTGGCGCAGCGCATGCAAATCTCCGGCACGCCGACCTTCGTGATGGGCAGCCAGATGCTGCGCGGTTATGCGCCGCTCGACACGATGCAGGCCATCGTCGCCGAAGAGCGCGGCTGACCGGACCGTACATCACGACGCCGGAGCGGGCGCATTGATGCCGCGTAAGGGCGACAGCCTTCTGGCGGCATTGCCGAAGGCGGCCGGGTTTATCGGGAACTTGGCCGAGGTCGGCTGGCACAGGATGCTGCAGCTTCAGGCCGAAAGCGGGCGGGCTGCGCGGGCTTGACCGCGCGGCAGCCGCGCTGGCCGAAGACAAGGCCAGCGCCAGATGGGTGCCGCCCGACCGTCTGCCCGCCCTTCTGCCGACGATCTGCCGGGTCGGTGCCCTCCGCCTTTCGCTCTTTTCCACCTATGCCCAATTCGGAACGGCCGAAGAGGTAACGCTGGCGGAGTTGAAGATCGAACTGATGTTCCCCGCCGATCCGGACAGCGAAACGCTCCTGACCCAGCTTGGCGGCGGTTAGCCCCCCGGCCAGTCTGCCGTCTATATGCAGACCTCGTAGAGCGCGCGGGTATTGTCGCGCGTCATCTCGACCGGGTTGCCGCCGCAGGACGGGTCTTCCAGCGCCATTTCGGTCAGCTCGTCGAGACGCGTGGCCTCGACCCCCATCGCGGTGAGGTTTTCCGGGATCGAAAGCCCGGCCCGCAGCTCCATCACACGCGCCCGGAACCCGTCGAACCCGCCCGCAATGCCAAGATAGGCGGCGGCCTTTTCGATCCGATCCTCGATGGCGTGACGGTTGAAGTCGAGCACCATCGGCATGACGACGGCATTCGTGGTGCCATGATGGGTACCGTAGACCGCGCCCACGGGGTGGCTGAGCGAATGGATAGCGCCGAGGCCCTTCTGGAAGGCGACGGCCCCCATCGCGGCGGCACTCATCATGTTCGCCCGCGCCTCAAGATCGGTGGGCGTTGCATAGACCTTTGGCAGGTTCTCGAACACGAGCCGCATGCCTTCCAGCGCGATGCCCTGGCTCATCGGGTGGTAGAAGGGGCTCGAATAGGCCTCAAGGCAATGGGCGAGCGCGTCCATGCCGGTGCCTGCGGTGATGAATTTTGGCATGCCCACGGTCAGTTCGGGGTCGCAGATGGTGACGGCGGGCAGAAGCTTCGGGTGGAAGATGATCTTTTTCTTGTGGGTTTCCGAGTTGGTCAGAACCCCTGCCCGGCCCACTTCCGATCCGGTTCCGGCGGTCGTCGGCACAGCGATGATCGGCGCGACTGTGTCAGGATTGGCGCGGGTCCACCAGTCGCCGATATCCTCAAGTTCCCACACGCTCACATTCTGATCGACCATCAGCGCGATCATCTTGCCAAGATCAAGCGCCGAGCCGCCGCCGAAACAGACCACCCCATCATGGCCGCCCTTGCGATAGGCCTCGATCCCGGCTTCCATGTTCTTCTCGTTCGGGTTCGGATCGACCTCGGAAAAGACCGCGCGACCAAGACCTGCGGCGTCGAGGATATCGAGCGCCCCAGCCGTGATCGGCAGCGACGCCAGCGCCTTGTCGGTCACCAGGAGCGGGCGCTTCATGCCCACCGCCTTGCAGTGATCGGCAAGTTCCTTGATGCGGCCGGGGCCGAATTTGACAGCGGTCGGATAGGACCAGTTGGCGGTGGGGGCGGTAATGATTTCACCTTGCGGAAATGGTAGGAACGGGGACGGGTGATGGACTGATAGCCGAGCTTGGAGAGGCCGACGCCGCGACCTGTATCCTTGCAGCCGGTCCAGCAGATCGACGGGTCGAGGTAATCGGCGCGGTTCATGAAGACGGTGCCGGTTTCGATCTGACGCGCGATATTCCAGGCGCGGTCGGCGTCCTGGGTCCAGAGGCTGGCGGTCAGGCCGTAAGGGCTGTCATTCATGAGGCTCAGCGCCTCTTCGTCCGACTTCACGGGCATGATGCCAACGACAGGGCCGAAACTTTCTTCGGTCATAACCCGCATTGAGTGGTCAACATTCACCAGAACCTGCGGCATCAGATAGGCCCCGCCATCATCGGCGGGGAAGTTCTGCTGTTCGATCAGGGGTTTGGCACCGGCCGCAATCGCCTCATCGGTCTGGGTGCGGACGGCGGCGGCGAAGCGTTTATTGGCCATGGGTCCAAGGGTGGTTTCAGCGTCGAACGGATTGCCGAGTTTCAGCGTATTGACCCAGTTCACGGCCTTTTCGACGAAGTCGTCATAAAGCTTGTGGTTCACATAGATCCGCTCGATCCCGCAGCAGCACTGACCGGCATTGAACATCGCGCCGTCCATCAGCGTATCGACGGCCCAGTCGACATCGGCATCCTCCATCACATAGCCGGGATCCTTGCCGCCAAGCTCCAGCCCGAGCGCGGTGAAGGTGCCCGCCGCCGCCCGTTCGATGGCCTGCCCGCCACCGACCGATCCGGTGAAGTTGACGAAGCCGAACGACCGGTCAGCGATCAGTTTTTCGGTGCCTGCATGGTCAAGGACGATGTTCTGGAACACATCCTCGGGCACGCCTGCGGCATGCAAAGCCTCGGCGATGCGGTCGCCGACGACCAGCGTCTGGCTGGCATGTTTCAGGATGACCGAATTCCCGGCGATGAGCGCCGGAACCACGGTGTTCATCGCGGTCATGTAGGGATAGTTCCACGGTGCCACGATGAAGACGACGCCATGCGGCGCGAATTCGATGCGGCGGGCGAAACTGCCGCTGTCTTCGACCACCATCGGGGCCAAAGCCTCGGCGGCGATCCCGGCCATGAAGTCCGAGCGTTCGTTGAGGCCGCCGAACTCGCCGCCGAACCGCGTCGGGCGGCCCATCTGCCAGGCCAGTTCCTCAACGATCCGGTCCTTGTCGGCGTTGAGATTGGCGACACCGGCCTGCACCAGCCTGATGCGGTCCTCAAGCGGCCGGGCGGCCCATGCGCCCTGCGCCGCCCTGGCCCGCGCCACGCA
>NZ_JBARVQ010000369.1:0-2001 GCF_049646345.1 Albidovulum sp.
GGTTTAGCGCGACGAACTGTTCCACCTCAAACACGTCTACCCGCTCACCAATCCCGGCGTTCTCTGACAACACCTCTGCAGCGGTGAGGCCCCGCGCCGTTGTCACGATGATCGGGCGAAAGCCATCGTCCAAATTCTCCTTGCAGCGTTGCACAACGCCTTCACCGGGCGAGGTGGTGACATGCAAGGCCACGTCCCCGATGAAGAAGTCTCCGGCCCGGCCCGACTGTGCGTCGGAAGTGGAGAAACTGTTGTGCTCAAATTGCCCAGCGCCCAAGGCGCAATCCAGCTTCGCCCCGACGAGGTGCTGTAGCACCGCTCCCATGAACTGCATGCCGGGCGTGTTTTTCTGGCGTTCCTCGGCTTGGCTGAGTACGTCCCGAACAAGAACGCGAAGGCTCCGGGAGCCGTCCAGTTTTACCTTGAAGGGCTTCCCAGCGAAGAACTCATGCACCCGCTCTACCCAGAAGCGTTCGATTGCGTCGATGTCCGCAAGCCCTTGTCCATGCAGATCGTTCAGGAGGGCAACGTACTCGCGCATGTTGTCGATACTGCCCCGACTCGTTCTCCCACCCTCAGCGGCGAGCACACGGTCTATGTCGTGGCGTGTTGATTTCCATCCGGAAGTGACCCGGGTAGGGACATAATTTTCATTGAGAAGTGACCCATGTGACACCTTCCCCATGGCTGCTGTCTGCAGGGGATATTGGAGTGATCGACATGGCATTTTTGAGTATTATTCGGCGTTGGGCATTGCGCGAGCATCTGTCCATACGGGAGATCGCGCGACGGACGAAGTTGTCACGCAACACAATCAGGAAGTATTTGCGATCGGGGGTTGTTGAGCCTGAGTTCAGCGTTCCTGAGCGACCCAGCAAACTTGATCCTTTTGCAGCTAAGCTGTCGGGCTGGCTGAAGACCGAGGCCGGGAAGTCGCGCAAGCAGCGGCGAACCTCAAAGCAGTTGCATGATGACTTGGTGAAGCTGGGCTACACCGGGTCCTACGGCCGTGTTGCCGCCTTTGCGCGGGTGTGGCGGGCAGATCGGCAAAAGGAGCAGCAGACGACGGGGCGCGGAACCTTTGTGCCGTTGGTCTTTCAACCGGGTGAGGCCTTCCAGTTTGACTGGAGCGAGGATTTCGCGGTGCTCGGCGGCGAGCGCGCCAAGCTGCAAGTGGCGCATATCAAGCTGTCACATAGCCGGGCGTTTGTGCTGCGAGCCTATCCGTTGCAGACCCATGAGATGCTTTTTGATGCCCATGTGCATGGGTTCCGGGTCTTTGGTGGCGTGCCTTCCCGAGGCATCTACGACAATATGAAGACGGCAGTGGATCGCGTTGGCCGGGGCAAGGACCGGCAGGTCAATGCCCGGTTCCTGGCGATGGCCAGCCACTACGTGTTCGAGCCCGAGTTCTGCAACCCGGCAGCTGGCTGGGAGAAAGGCCAGGTTGAGAAGAATGTGCAGGATTCTCGGCATCGGCTTTGGCAGCCCATGCCAGACTTCCCCGATCTGGGAGCGCTGAACGCCTGGCTGGAGCGGCGCTGCATGGAGTTGTGGCACCAGATCCCTCACGGCGCATTACCCGGCAGCGTGGCCGATGTCTGGGCCGAAGAGCGAGCAACCCTGATGCAACTGCCGCCTGCTTTCGACGGTTTTGTCGAGCACAGCAAGCGTGTCTCACCCACATGTTTGATCAGCTTCGATCGCAATCGCTACAGCGTCCCCGCGTCCTTTGCGAACCGTCCCGTCAGCCTGCGGGTTTACCCCGATCGGTTGGTCGTGGCGGCCGAGGGCAATATCCTGTGCGAACATGTCCGCGTGATCCAGCGCAGCCACAAGCTGCCATCGCAGACGATCTACGATTGGCGGCACTACTTGGCCGTCATTCAGCGCAAGCCCGGTGCATTGCGCAATGGTGCGCCTTTCCTGGAATTACCCCTCGCATTCAGGCAGTTGCAGGAGCACATGCTGCGCAAGCCTGGCGGCGACAGAGAGATGGTC
>NZ_JBARVQ010000370.1:0-2326 GCF_049646345.1 Albidovulum sp.
TCAGCGCCCAGACCAGCGCATCGACCCGGTCAGGCGACCCCCGGCCCTCATAGCCCCGCGACGTCATACGGCACATCTGATCCTCCAGCGCCCCAAGGCCCCGGACATGATGCACCCGCCCTTGTTCATAAAGTGCCGCCACCGGCTCAGCCCGCGCGACTTTGCCGCGCGAGGCATGAACCGCCCGGTAAGGCACCAGCGGATCGACCTGCCTCACAACGCTTTCCACAAGCTGACCGCCCTGATTGACCTCGGCCACCAGCCGGTCCGCCCCGTGCCGCTCCATCGCCGACACCGCCGCTCGCGCCCATGTGTCGGGCGAGGCAGCGCTGACCGAGGCATCCTCCAGCACCCAGGCACGCCACTCGGATGGCGGCCCCTCGGTCTGGGCACCCACCACGACGATCCCGCATTCATCCGATCCGTCATGGCCGGTCACCGGTGGATCGACCGCAACGACGATGCGGCTCAACCGCTCGGGCGCGTCGCACCGGCCCGCCTCCAGCGCCGCCGTTGTCCACAATGCCCCCTCGACATCCTCCAGAAGCACCCCGTCCAGCTCCTGCCGCCCCAGCCGGGTACCTGCATAACGCGCCCTGACCTCTTCCAGAAACGAGGCCGCCAGATAGGCCCGGTTCGCCTCGGTCGGCGCCTGCGTCAGCACCGTCGAGGGGTTCTTCAGGATCGCCTTCAGCGCGGGAATGTTCTGTGGCGTCGTCGTGACGACCTGCTGCGGATGTTCGCCCAGCCGCAAAGCGAATTGCAGCATGTCCCAAGCCGCCTCGGCCTTCGGCCATTTCGCCAGTTCATCGGCCCAGGCCGCATCAAACTGCGGCCCGCGAAGTGTATCCGGACTGAAAGCCGAATAAACCTCCGCCACCGCCCCGTTCGGCCAGACCAGCCGCTTGCGGCCCGCCTCCCAGACCGGCCGCCGGTCGGGCGGGGAACATGCGAGGATGCCGCTCTCACCGAAAACCATCACCTCGCGGACCTGATCAATCGTCTCGCCCAGCAAAGCCACCCGCCGCGCCCGGCCGGGGTCCAGGGGCCGCGCCCCCTCGACTTGTGCACGCACCCATTCAGCCCCGGCACGGGTCTTGCCGGCACCGCGCCCGCCCATGATCACCCAGCTCTTCCAGGCGCCACTTGGCGGCAACTGGTGCGGCAGCGCCCAGAATTCGAACAGCCAGGGCAAGGCCATCAAGGCCTCATCGCTCAGCCCCTCAAGAAACTCATCCACCAGTTCCGGCGTCGCGGAGGCGAGCCAGGCGGCGGCCGATTTCATCCCGCGCCGCGTCGAGGTCGAGCGCGTAGTCATAGGCAACTCCGGCCTCAAGCTTGTCGAGTTTTGCAACTTTCGCCCTTTCCTCGAACACCATCAAAAGTGCCTGCCGCAGGTCGCGATAGGACCGCGTGGCATCCTTCAATTCATCGAACTGGTTCTGCTTCAGACGCTCCATCGACGCATTGATCTCTGCGACGATCGCACCCAGCAATCCCATGGCCTGATCGACCATCAGCTCAGTCTTCGGCCCTTCGGCCGTATTCCCTGTTGTCATTAAGTCCCGACCGCCTCTCATGCAGGTCCCGCACGAGTGAAATGAAAAAGCGGCCCTGGGGTTGCCCCCGGCCGCTTGCCCACTTCTTCTAGCATGTCCGAAGGTATATCCGGGACCGTTCGAATAGTCAAGAAAAACTGTATTATCAGATAGTTAACGCAGCGAACGCCGCTGCGAAGCAGCGATATCAGGCCCCGGCCTTTTCCTCCAGCATCAGCCACTCCTCCTCGGCGGCAGCCAACGCCGCCTGCCGCTCGGCCAAACCTTCCGAGGCGCGGCGGAACTTGTCAGGCGCCTTGTGGAAGAGGTCGGGGTCAGAGAGAAAATCCGACAGCTTGCCAATCTCGGCTTCCAGCTTCTCCATGAGGCCCGGAAGCGCCTCAAGCCGGTGCTTTTCGGTGAAGGTCAACCCCTGCACCACCTTGGGCGACTTCGGCGCCACGGGGGCCGCCGGTTTGGTCGCCTTGGCGGGAGCTGTAGCCTCGGTGACGGTGCCTCGCTGGGCCTGATAGTCGCTCCAGCCGCCAGCATAGGCGACCGCCCGGCCTTCGCCCTCCATCGCGATGGTCGTCGTCGCCACCCGGTCGATGAAATCGCGATCGTGGCTGACCAGCAGCACCGTCCCGTCATAATCGCCCAGAATATCCTGCAACAGATCCAGCGTCTCCACATCCAGATCGTTGGTCGGCTCATCGAGCACCAGCAGGTTCGACGGCTTCGCCATGATCCGGGCCAGCAAAAGCCGAGCCCGCTCCCCGCCCGAGAGC
>NZ_JBARVQ010000371.1:0-1617 GCF_049646345.1 Albidovulum sp.
AACCGGAAAAGCTTTCAAATTCCGTCATTCGCCAGATTGAAGGGCTGATCCTGCACGGCATCCTGCGCCCCGGCGAACGCCTGCCCTCAGAACGCGAGATGGCCGAGCGTCTGGGTGTCTCGCGGCCATCCCTGCGCGAAGCCATCGCCGATCTGCAGGATGCAGGGCTCCTCGCCACCCGTGCCGGGTCGGGCATCTTTATCGCTGACGTCCTCGGCTCGGCCTTCTCGCCCGCTCTGGTGAAGCTGTTTGCCAGCCATGATGAGGCGGTCTTTGACTATCTCGACTTTCGCCGCGACCTCGAAGGACTTGCGGCGGAACGTGCGGCGCGGCTGGGCTCTGACACCGATCTTCAGGTCATCGCGGCCATCTTCGCCAAGATGGAGGCCGCGCATCAGAAGCGTGACCCGTCGGATGAGGCCCGGCTTGATGCCGAGTTCCACATGGCGATCATCGAGGCGAGCCACAACGTCGTCATGCTGCATATGATGCGCTCGATGTTCGACCTCCTGCGGCAGGGCGTCTTTTACAACCGGCAGGTCATGTTCAAGCAACGCATGACGCGCGGCTCGCTTCTGGATCAGCACCGGGCCATCAACGACGCGCTTCAGGCGCGCGATCCGGACGGTGCGCGAACCGCCATTGAAACGCATCTGAGTTTCGTCAGGCGGGCATTGGAAGATGATCTGAAAGCCAGCCGGAATGAAGCCATCGCACGGCTGCGCTTTGAACAGGAAGGCGGACGAAAATAACCGCCATGCGCCGTTCTGAGACAGACCGGGGCATGTCCGGACGTCAGCGACAGGGTTAACAGCGTGTGAAACAACGGCGCCGCCGCGCGTTTGATTGTTTTCAAGAAACGTTACAAATCATCTTGACGCCGCCCTATTACCCATAGAAGGCCCCGGGCTATTCCCTATCTCGCCACATTTTCCGGATCATTCTGCCACATTACTTGTTGGTCAAAGGAGAATGACATGAGTGAAACAACCGGACTCTATCGCGGAAAGCACTCCAGCGGCATGGAGAGCGCCTATGTTGACAAGGGCGTTGGCAAACCATTCGGCATCCCGCGCGATCAGTATGAGGCCAAGGGCTACAAGCCAGCTTACGACAAACTGCCGGAGAAATGATCGCCACCGGTCCGGGAAAGGCGCGATCAAATCACAGGAACACGGCACTGACTACGTCGCTGTCCCAATCGCTGCGTTGACCCGGATGACCACCCACATCTTCAGCAAAACGAACAAGGGCCGGGAATGTTCCCGGCCCTTGTTCGTTTCATCTGATCAGTGGTTCAGTGCAGCCGGGTTTCGACTTCACCGATTGCCGCATCGATCAGCTTGTTCTTTTCGGTCGCCGACATCTGCTTGGCAATCAGGTCGCCCGCCGCCGCCACCGCGATATTGACCGCGCTGTTGCGCACTTCACGCACGGCCGCCGCTTCGGCCGAGGCGATCTGGTCTTCAGCCGCAGCAAGCCGCCGGGTGATGGAGGACTTGAGGTCTTCCTTGGCCTGTTCGGCTGCCGCCATCGCCTCGCGCTTCGCGGTCTCGACGATCCGCTCGGCCTGCTCCTGCACTTCCTTCTGCTTGCGCTCGTATGACGCAAGGATGG
>NZ_JBARVQ010000372.1:0-4606 GCF_049646345.1 Albidovulum sp.
AGCCTGCCATGACCGCGCAGGCCGACCAGTAATTGCGCATGCCCGGCACGGGGCCGATCAGCGGATTGCCGTCGGGGGCAAAGGTGAAGGGGCCGTGGATGACGTTCTTCACGCCGACCTTTTCCAGTGCGGGGAAGCGGCGATAGGCGAATTCGATCGACTCGGCCACCTTGTCGAGATTGTCGGGCAACAGCTCATGCCCGAAGGTCCAGGGTGTTGTGTCGAGCGACCAGCCCTCGGCCTTTTTCTCATAGAACCCGATGCAGAACCCGCGCCCTTCCTGCCGCAGATAGCTTTCCCCGCCCGGATCGATCACATGCGGGACTTCACGGCCGGATTTCAGAAGGTCGACGATTTCGGGAATGTCGTCAGTGACCAGATATTGATGCGCCATCGGCAGAAGCGGGAAATAGACGCCTGCCATCGCGCCCACCTCACGCGCCCAGAGGCCACCGGCATTGACGATGTGTTCTGCATGCACCGTGCCCTGTTCGGTGACCACGTCCCATGTGCCATCAGCACGGGGATTGGTTTCCAGCACGCGGTTGTGTTCTACGATCTCGGCGCCACCCATCTTGGCCGCGCGGGCATAGGCATGGGTGGTGCCCGAGGGGTCAAGATGGCCGTCGAGGGGATCGTAAAGCGCGCCGATGATGCCGTCGGTATTGACCATGCCATGGGTGAAGTCGCGGATCTCGTTAGGGCCGAGAACTTCGGTATGCAGACCCATATAGCGGTGCTTGGCGCGCTCGGCCTTCAGCATCTCGAACCGGGCCTGATTGTCGGCCAGCGTGATGCCGCCGACATGGTGCAACCCGCAGGACATGCCGGTGATCTGCTCCAGCTCCTTGTAAAGCCCGATCGTGTAGCCCTGAAGCGCTGCCATATTGGTATCGCCATTGAGCGTGTGAAAGCCGCCCGCCGCGTGCCAGGTGGAGCCTGACGTAAGCGTCGATCTTTCGATCAGCATCACGTCTTTCCAGCCATATTTCGTCAGATGGTATAGCACCGAGCAACCGACAACGCCGCCACCGATGACCACGACCTGTGCCTGGGTCTTCATATTCGCCTCCCGAGGAATTTAACCCAAATCAACGGCGGAACACGCGCCGCAGCATGTCGGCAAACGACAGAATGTGTCGTTTCACAACGATGATGCCACCGCCAATGAAAGAGGCCGGGGACGCGCCCCGGCCTTTCTGATGCCCGGTAACGGCATGCTTAACGTTCGGGGATGAGCCCCCTTGGGCTGAACCTGAGAACCAGCAGCAGCACGAGGCCCATGGTCAGAAGTCGCATATGGGCTGCACTGTCCTGCAGGTGTTGCTTGATCACGCCGTCGGCCATGCCCGAGGTGATGAAGTCCATCAGCCCGTTGCCCCAGGGTTCGACCTTGATCCAGAGGAACCAGATCAGGAAGCCGCCCAGAACCGCGCCCCAGTTGTTGCCCGACCCGCCGACAATCACCATGACCCAGATAAGGAAGGTGAAACGCAGGGGGTTGTAGGTGCCGGGCGTCAACTGGCTGTCGAGCGTAACGATCATCGCGCCCGCAAGTCCGCAGATGGCCGAGCCGAGGATGAAGATTTGCAGGTGGCGACGGGTCACATCCTTACCCATCGCCTCGGCCGCGACCTCATTGTCGCGGATCGCCCGCATCATCCTGCCCCAGGGTGAATTCAGCGCCTTTTCCGACGCCCAGATGAGCGCGAGCAGGATCACGGTGAAGAGGCCTGCATAAAGCAGTTTCACCACGATGGTCGACGCTGTGACCGGATCAGTGCCGAAGCTTGCCGCACGCTCGACGAAACTGGCGCTGTTTTGTAGATCCACCTCATACGGTACGGGACGCGGGATCGAGATGACGTTCTTCACACCGCGCGCCAGCCAGTCTTCGTTCTTCATGACCGCAATGATGATCTCACCAATCCCCAGCGTGGCGATGGCGAGGTAGTCCGAGCGCAGGCCAAGCGCGGTCTTGCCAATGATCCAGGCAGCCCCGGCGGCCAGAAGCCCGCCAACTGGCCAGGCCAACAGAACCGGCAGGCCGAGCCCGCCAAGGTTGGAATAGGTCGCGGGCTTGAACGCCTCGACCACCTCGACGGCGGGATCGAAGACCGCGCGGAACAGGAAGAAGCCGCCAATCAGCACCACCAGCAGGGAAACGACGCGCTGCCGCCCCTTCAGGCGGTGGTTGAGCGTGATGGCCAAAGCGACAATCGCAACGCCCAGCAGCAGGCCAAGGATCAACCGGAAGCCACCACCGGCGGTCCAGACCTCGGTCACCGGCGGGGTGGCGATCAGGACGGGCGCGAGCCCCCCAAGCGCCACGAAACCGACGACACCGACATTGAACAGGCCCGCATAGCCCCATTGCATATTGACCCCAAGTGCCAGGATGGCCGAGATCAGCCCCATGTTGAGGATGCCAAGCGCGGTGTTCCAGCTGGCAGTCATGCCCTCAAAGATGATGAGGAACGCAACAAAGGCGAAAAGAAGGATGTTGCGCATGTTCATACCGATTTCCCCTTGAAGAGGCCGGTGGGCTTGAAAAGCAGGACCACGATCAGGATCGCGAACGAGACCGCGAATTTGTAGTCGGTGGACAGCAACTGGGCGAGGCCGTCAGGGGCGAGACTTTCCGGCAGGACGTAATTCGCGACTTTCTTCCAGGCATAGGTGAAACCCACCTCCGAATACGCGATCAGGAAACCGCCGGCGATGGCCCCCAGAGGGCTGCCAAGGCCGCCGACGATGGCGCTGGCGAAGATCGGCAGCAGAAGCTGGAAGTAGTTGAACGCCTTGAAGCTCTTATCAAGGCCATAAAGCGTTCCGGCGATGGTCGCGAGGCCTGCGGCGATGATCCAGGTGACCTTGACCACGCGTTCGGGGTTGATGCCCGACAAAAGCGCCAGATCCTCATTGTCGGAATAGGCGCGCATCGATTTGCCGGTGCGGGTCTTGTTGAGGAACCAGAACAGAAGCGCCACGACGACGACGGCGGTCACGATGGTCAGGGCCTGGGTCGACCGGAAGGCCAGCCCCTCGGCCAGACCGGTGGATTTCTTGAAATCGCCAGCATTGATCAGAAACCGCTCGCCATCAGCAAAGCGGATCTCATCGACGCCGATGATGAAGCGGGTGACGCCGTTCATCACGAACATGACGCCCATTGAGACGATGACGAGGATCACGGGGGCTGCTTTTTGCTTGCGATAGAACTGATAGACCCCCTTGTCGGTCGCCAGAACCAGACCCGCCGTCAGGGCGATGCCGAAGGGCAGGGCGAGCAGGGCGGTGGGCAGGGGGCCGAAGGAGATCCCCATCGACTGGAACCACCAGGTGAAGAGGATCACCATTCCGGTCCCGAAAGCCATCGTATCGCCATGTGCAAAGTTGGAAAAGCGCAGGATCGAATAGATCAGCGTGACCCCCAGCGCCCCAAGTGCAAGCTGCGCGCCGTAGGACGTTGCCGGAATGACGACAAAGTTCAACAGCGCGACAATCGCGTTCAGTATGTCCATAAGCTCCCCGTTCTGGCGGTATTTTCCGCCTTCTGTTTTGTATACAAATGAATAACATATTGGGCGCTTACTGCAACTACGGGAATACCTTGCAGAGCGGGATTTTACAGGGCGGCAAGCCCTGCAAAATCAGTGTTTACCATGACGGGACGGCAGTTCTGTTTCAGGAGGTCACCGACCGCAGAACGTCTGGTCAGCTTTTCAGGTCAGGCGACGCCTCGACAAGTTTGTCGGGGGCCGCAATGCAGATGCCGTTCGCTTCTGCGGCCTTGCTGCCATCTGCGAAATATTCGTATGCGCCGGTGTCGATGTTGACCGTATAGCTCAGCGAATAATCGTCGCCGAGATACAGGAAGGTGCGAGACTCCGCCGCTTCATAGATGAGCGCTTCCATCTCGGTTCCGTCGATTGTGACAAACCCCGTCATCTGGCCCTCTTCCTGGAACAGACGGGCAGCCATTTCTGGCTGGGCGGCGTTTTCAACCTGACAGTCGAAAACGATATCGTCAGCCGAGGCAGCGACAGGCAGAAGCATGACAGCCGCGGCGGCGAATATGATCGATTTCATAACTGGACTACTCCTGCCGTATAGATACTTTTCATGCCGTAATCACGCATTGCAGCAGCAATTTGTTTAGATTCCGGAGGTGATGAGGTTTTATTCCGCAATGTGTAAACAACTCCTTTTCAGGTGATCTGTTGTTTCGGATGGCGCAACATCGGTGATCTTGCACATCTGAGCTGGATCAAAAGGTCCGAGGGGCAAAGATCGGACCTCATATCCGTGATCAGCCCGCCTTGCTGCATTCCCCGCGCTTGTGTCCCGTCTTGCTGCCCGAGGCGGAGTAGTCATAGAACCCTTGTTCAGGGTCCACGGCATACTGAATTGTAAAGCCATCGCCGATATGCAGAAACGTGAAGGTGCCCAGACCGGGCAGAACCATCGCATCCAGTTCGGTATCCCCGATCACGATCTTTCCCTTGGCTTCACCATCGAATTTGACAAGCTGCGCGCCCAGTTCCGGCTGCGCGGCGTCTGGTGTGCCGCAGTCAAAGACCATCTCCTGCGCGAATGCCAGGGA
>NZ_JBARVQ010000373.1:0-9445 GCF_049646345.1 Albidovulum sp.
GTACCGAAACTGAAATGGAGCACTCTTCTATTTACCGCTGCCGCCATTGCGGCAGGCGCGTAGTACTTTTTGCTGTCAAATTCAGGTGGCGAAACAGGGTAGGCAAAATCGCCATTGCCGGGCGGAGTCCGCATCGCGCGCGGTGGCTTCGATCTTTGAGCGAGGGCCGACAAGGATCGGAACGATCAAGCCCTGAGATGCCGCTTCAAGAGCGCCCGTCAGCGAAAGCGCGTCGCAAGGGTGGACAACGGCGGTGCGCACCGGCTCAAGCGCATGTGTCGCGGTGATCAGGTCGCGATAACGCGCACCGCGTTCGTGAAGATGTACCTCGGGAAGGACAACACGCGGGCGGCGGACTTTTTCGGCGGGCGCGATGACCTCGGCCTGGCCCTTGATGACAGTCTCGCCATCTTGATTGACACAAAGACAGTCAAGTTTCAGCCGTTGGGTCTTGGCATCCTTCGACGCAACGGTGACGCGGACTGTCACAGTGTCGCCCAGGCCGACCGGTCGGCGAAAGCTGAGGTTCTGGTTGAGGTAGATCGTACCGGGGCC
This sequence comes from Albidovulum sp., assembly GCF_049646345.1. Classification (GTDB taxonomy): domain Bacteria; phylum Pseudomonadota; class Alphaproteobacteria; order Rhodobacterales; family Rhodobacteraceae; genus Albidovulum. The sequence goes on from NZ_JBARVQ010000373.1 coordinate 556, forward strand.
GGGAAGTTCCGTTCCCAGAACCGCCGAGATCAGCGCACCGCCCCACATGCCATGCGCGATGACTTCGTGAAACATGTCGGACCGGGCGTATTCCTCATCGACATGGGCCGGATTCACGTCGCCGGACATCACGGCGAACAGCTCGATATCCTCGGTCTTCAGCTTGCGGGTCAGCTCAGCGCTGTCGCCAATTTCGATTTCGTCAAACGTCTTGTTTTCAATGTATTGCACCGGGCTGTTCCTTTGCGTCGGGCCGAGAAGTGAGTTTTCCCAAACTCACGCAGGACTGGTTGCTTTGTCGGCCTCTATTTCTTCGGCAATCTCCTCAACGTGGCGGAAGGCATCGCCGCCCGAAAGATCGCTGTCGATATGGGCAACCAGCCTGTTGTTGGTCGTCAGATCGGCCTCGTCCCAGAGATGGGTTTCGATCTCCAGTTGATCGGTTTTCTGGTCATAACGCGTCTCCTTGTGCTCAGGACATGACGTGGTAGCCGGCATCGACGTAGGCGATGTTGCCGGTCACATTGCGCGCAGATGTGCTGGCCAACCCCGCCGCCATGTTGCCAACATCTTCAATAGTCACCAGCCGTTGTTGCGGCGCGCGCGCACGCGCCTCGTCGATCAGCGCATCGAAATGTGCAATGCCAGAGGCGGCACGGGTCTTCAGCGGGCCCGGTGACAAAGCATTGACCCGAATACCCTCTGGCCCCAGTTCAGCCGCCATGTATTTGACAGTCGATTCCAAGGCGGCTTTTACCGGGCCCATCACATTGTAATGGTCGACGACTTTTTCGGCGCCGTAATAGCTGACCGTCAGCAGGCATCCGCCATTCTTCATCAACGGTCGCGCCTTGCGCGCCAGCCGGATGAAGGAATGAACCGAGATATCCATCGCCGCGCCGAAACCCTCGCGCGAACAATCGACTACGCTGCCATGCAGATCTTCCTGCGGGCAATACGCGACCGAGTGAAGCAAGAAATCGAGTTGCCCCCATTTGGCGGTAATCGCCTCAAAAAGGGCGTCCATCTGCGTGTCGGACGTGACGTCCAGCGGCATCAGAAGTTTTGCGTTCAGATCCGTGGCAACCGGGTCGACATACGGTTTTGCCTTATCGTTGAGATAAGTGACCGCAAGCTCCGCGCCTTCGCGCACGAAGGCCTGCGCGCAGCCGGTCGCGATGGAGTGTTCATTGGCGATCCCGACGACGAGACCGCGTTTTCCTTCAAGCAAACCCATGGTTAGTCCCTCGTTGCGCTCCACGCGCCTATTTCTGGAAAATATATGTCCCCGGAGCGGCGGCCAGAGCATTGCCCATGTCCGAGGGAGCGACCGGCGCACCCGATCGTTCCGCAAGCCACGACACCCATTCAAGCCACCACGAACCATCCTTCTTCGGTGTTTGTGCGGCCCAGGTTTCGGGATCTATATAGCGATCATCATGCTTTGCCGTGGCAATCTGATAGCTGCGGTGCTTGTGCCCCGGTTCAGACACGATACCGGCATTATGCCCGCCGCTGGTCAGAACGAATGTCAGCTCCGTGTCGAGATAAAGATGCATTTTGTAGACCGACGGCCAGGGTGCCACGTGGTCCTTGACGGTGCCCACGGAAAACACCGGAACCCGGATGTCGGTCACGGAAATCGGACGCCCGCCCACGATGAAGCGCCCTTCAGTCAGATCGTTGTTCAGATAAAGCGATCGGAGGTATTCCGAGTGCATCCGGAAGGGCATCCGCGTGCCGTCTGCATTCCAGGCCAAAAGGTCGAACATCGCCGGCTTGTCGCCCATCTGGTAGCTGTTAAGGATCCGCGACCAGATCAGATCGGCGGATCCGATCATCTGAAAGGCTCCGGACATCTGTGTCGTGTCCAGGTATCCCTGATCCCACATCATGTCTTCAAGGAAGGTAAGCTGGCTCTCGTTGATGAAAAGCTGCAATTCGCCCGGCTCGGTGAAATCGATCTGCGAGGCGAAGTAACTGAGCGATGCGAACGGATCATCTCCGTCGCGGGCGATCGAGGCCGCGGCAATTGAAAGCAACGTGCCGCCGAGGCAGTAACCGACGCCATGAATTTTCTGATCCGGCAAAATGCCCTGAACCGCGCCTATCGCATCCATGACGCCCATCTTGCGGTAATCGTCCATCCCCAGATCGCGATCTTCAGCACCCGGATTGCGCCAGGAGATCATGAAAACGGTGTAGCCTTGATCGACCAGGAACTTCACCATCGAGTTTTCCGGCGACAGGTCGAGGATGTAGTATTTCATGATCCACGCAGGCACGATCAGGATCGGCTCGGGCCGCACCTCGTCGGTGGTCGGCGCGTATTGGATCAGCTCGATCAGATCATTGCGGTAGACCACCTTGCCCGGCGTCACAGCAACCTCGTGACCGGGGCGGAACGCTTCCGCTCCGGCAAGGGGCTTGCCGCTTTGCTGGCGCCCTAGATCATCCAGCCACGCCTGAAAGCCGCGAACGAGGTTGTGGCCGCCCTCTGCGCGGGTCTTGGCCTGCAGTTCTGGATTGGTTGCGAGGTAGTTAGACGGCGAGAACATGTCGAGGATCTGCCGCGTGGCAAACTCCATAACGTTTTCATGCTGCTTTGTAACGCCGCGCACACCGGTGGTCACGTTGTGCCACCACTGCTGATTGAGCAGGAAGGACTGGTAGAAAACATTATAGGGCCATTTCTGCCAGGCTTCCCCGCGGAATCTGCGGTCCTGCGGCAGAGGTTCAATACATGGGGCAAATTCACCGCCGGCAGCGGCGCAGGTCGCAGCATAGCTTGAAAGCCGCAGCCACTTGCGAAACGCCTTTTCCGAGATCTCGATCTGCTTGCCCGGGGATGTCGCCAAGTGCGCCAACCAGTCCAGATAAGCGCCCGCGAGCGCTGCTGGAGAGAGGCCCTTTGTAGTTTTGGCCATTCTGGCTTTCAGCGCGCGATCCAAAAATTCCGGCACGCCTGTATCCCGATTTCGCTTCCGTCCGGTTTCCTGTTTCGGCAAATCCCGTGAGACCGACGGGATTGGAGCCTTTCTGTCCAGCCCGGTCCCATCACTGAGTTCGTCGGGCGTATTTGCGGCTTTCGGTATCGCGTGGCCCATCGCTCGGGCTCCTTTTGAATGGTTGCGCCTGTTTACCGACATCCGTCTAAGGATCATTGATCTCAATCAAATCGCCCGAATGAAAACAGGCATAAACACTGCGGTGTCGGTGATAACGTAGGTAGGAAAACCAACCTGTGCATCCAACAATTCGACATATCGGTCATGTGGATTCTGCATTGCAGCATATCTCTACGCTGCGATGCGGCGCCGTTAGGTACGTGAAACAGTCCTGTTTCCGCTCACCCTGAGATCTGGAGAAAACCAATGCAATGGAAGCGCTATGGCACAATCGCTGTTGCCCTCATCGTGCTATCGGGCGGTGCCTACGCCATTTGGTTGAGCAGCCAATCCGCAGAACTCCCAGCCGGTATCGCCAGCTCAAACGGACGGATCGAGGCGGAGCGTATCGATGTCGCGGCCAAGCTGCCGGGGCGTATTGCCGAGGTTCGCGTTTCCGAAGGCCAGTGGCTCAAGGCGGGTGATCTGGTCGCGAATATGGACACGGCCGAGATTGATGCCCAGTTGCGTCAGGCCGCGGCCGCCGTCACGCAGGCCGAGCAGCAGAAGCTTCAGGCCGAAGCGCTGCTGAACCAGCGCGGCTCTGAATTGCAGTTTGCCACTTCAGAATTTTCGCGCGCCGAACAGCTTGCCGCCAAAGGACATGTGGCACAGGAGCAGGTCGATCACGCGAAGACCGTTTTGACAACTGCCGAGGCCGGAGTAGCAGCGGCGAAGGCCGGCATTGGTCTGGCAACGGCCACGATCGCCTCGGCTCAGGCAACCGTCGACCGGCTTCAAAGTGTTCGTGCGGACGCCGATCTGGTGGCACCACATGATGGCCGCGTCCAATACATCCTCGCAAAGGCCGGAGAAGTCGTCGGCGCCGGCGGCAAGGTCGTGACGTTGACCGACCTGACAGACATTTACATGACCGTATTCCTGCCTGCGCGCGATGCGGGACTGCTCGCCATCGGGTCTGAGGCGCGCATCGTCCTTGATCCGATCCCGGATTACGTGATCCCTGCGACTGTCACCTTCGTCGCCAGCTCGGCCCAGTTCACGCCGAAATCCGTCGAGACCACCGACGAGCGTGATCAGCTGATGTTCCGCGTCAAGCTGACCATTCCTGAGGAGTTGCTGGAAGAATATCAGGAGCAGGCCAAGGCGGGCGTTGCCGGAGTGGGTTACGTGCGAACGGATAGCGCCATTGCCTGGCCCGACATTCTTTCGGTGAAGCTGCCAAAATGACCTCTGCGCCGGTCGCCAGCCTGTCATCGATCACGCACCGATATGGCGCCACATGGGCTTTGTCCGACGTGACGCTGGATATCCCGGCGGGCTGCATGGCGGGCCTGATCGGCCCTGACGGCGTTGGAAAATCCACGTTGTTGGCGTTGATCGCAGGTGTCCGAAAACTACAGAGCGGTGGCCTGACGGTGCTGAGCGGCGACATCACCGCCCGCGATCATCTCAAGGCGTGCAATCATCGCATCGCTTACATGCCGCAGGGTCTCGGCCGGAACCTCTATCCAACGCTTTCGGTCACCGAAAATCTCGATTTCTTCGGCCGATTGTTCGGCCAGCCGGAGGCCGAGCGCCGCGCGCGCATCAAAGATCTGCTGCAGGCCACCGGCCTTGATCCTTTCCCCGACCGGCCAGCAGGCAAGCTGTCAGGAGGCATGAAGCAAAAACTGTCGCTTTGCTCGGCGCTGATCCATGACCCTGATCTTGTGATCCTTGACGAACCTACGACCGGCGTCGATCCGTTGTCGCGCCAGCAGTTCTGGGATCTGATCGACCATATCCGCGCAGCGCGGCCAACGATGAGCGTGATCGTGGCCACCGCCTACATGGAAGAGGCGGAGCGCTTCGACTGGCTGGCCGCCATGAATGCGGGAAAGGTCATCTCCACCGGATCGCCCGCCGAAATCCGGGCCGCTGCCGAACAACCAACGCTGGAAAAAGCCTTCATCGCGATGCTGCCCGAAGAGGACCGGCAAGGCCATTGCGCCGTCGTGGTGCCACCGCGCCAGTCCGCGAGCGGTCCGCCCGCGATCGAGGCGCAGGGCCTGACCTGCCGATTCGGTGATTTCACCGCCGTCGATCACGTCGATTTCCAGATCGAGCCCGGCGAGATCTTTGGATTTCTTGGCTCGAACGGCTGCGGCAAGACGACGACAATGAAGATGCTGACCGGCCTGCAGAAGGCCAGCGAAGGCAAGGCTTTGCTGTTCGGTGAGGCGCTGGACCCAGATGACATGGCGACCAGGCAGCGGGTAGGCTACATGTCGCAGGCTTTTTCCCTTTATGGCGAACTGACGGTTCGCCAAAACCTGGAGCTGCACGCCCAGCTCTATCAGTTGCCGGCCGAGAAGCGCGCTGATCGCGTCGCGGAAATGCTGGCCACCTTCGATCTGGCCGCGGATGCTGACAAGCGGCCGGATGGCCTGCCACTCGGTATCCGCCAGCGGCTTCAGCTTGCCGTCGCGGTGCTGCACGCACCCGAGGTTCTCATTCTGGACGAGCCGACCTCGGGCGTCGACCCGGTCGCGCGGGATGGGTTTTGGCAGCACCTGATCAATCTGTCACGCGATGACGGCGTGACTATTTTCGTTTCGACCCATTTCATGAACGAGGCGGAACGCTGCGATCGCATCTCGCTGATGCATGCGGGAAAGGTTCTGGCGATCGGAACGCCCGCCGAATTGGCCCGAAGCAAAGGCACCGACGATCTCGAAGAGGCGTTTGTCGGCTATTTGCGCGAAGCGGCAGGCGGCGCTGACGACGCGCTATCCCGGACACCGTCCACGGCGCTGCCGGAACGGCAGCAACAACCACATCGCCCATTCGACGTTGCTCGGCTTTGGGCCTTCGCACGCCGCGAGTCGATCGAGATTCTGCGTGACCCGATGCGGCTGACCTTCGCGTTTCTGGGCCCGATCATTCTGATGCTGACCTTCGGCTACGGCATCTCCTTCGACGTGCAAAGCCTGCCCTACGCGGTTTTCGACCGCGACCAGAGTGCTGAAAGCCGCGAGTTGTTGGAAAGCTTCTCCGGCTCGCGCTACTTCGCTGAAAGATCGCCCGCAGGCAGCGTGACCGAGTTAGACGCCCGCATGAAAAGCTCTGAACTTGTCGTCGCCATCGAGGTGCCGGCCGGGTTCGGAAAATCTCTGCTGCGCGGTGACCGGCCTGAAGTCAGGGTGGCCATTGACGGAGCGATGCCGTTCCGGGCCGAAACCACCCGTGGCTATCTGCAAGGTTTGGCGGTGTCCTACATGTCCGATCAGATCGAGCGCATCTATGGCCGCGCCATCAACTTGTCGGTCGCATCGGTCGAAACCCGTTTCCGCTACAATCAATCATTCAAAAGCGTCTTCGCGATGATCCCTTCGGTCATCATGCTGATGCTGGTCCTGATCCCTGCGATGATGGCGGCGATGGGGGTCGTGCGGGAAAAGGAAACCGGCTCGATCGCCAACTTTCGTTCGACACCAGTGACGCGAACCGAGTTCATATTGGGCAAGCAGTTGCCCTATGTCGTCATCGCCATGCTCAGTTTCGTCACATTGATCATCGTCTCTTATGGCGTTTTCAGCGTGCCGGTCAAAGGCTCGGTCGCCGCGCTTTTCGTCGGCACGTTGCTTTATGTTCTGGCCACTACCGGGTTTGGTGTTCTTGTCTCAACCTTCACCAGAACGCAGGTCGCCGCAACCTTTGCCGCCGCCGTTATCTCGATCATCCCCGCCGTCAACTTCTCCGGCCTTCTGGTTCCGGTATCTTCGTTGTCGGGTGGTGGACGACTGATTGGCCTTGCCTTCCCGTCTGCCTGGTATCAGCAGATCAGCGTTGGCACGTTCACCAAGGGTCTCGGGTTCCAACAGCTCTGGCACAATCACGCGGTACTCGCGGGCTTTGCCGCCCTGTTCATCGCGGTGTCGGTCTTTGCACTAAGCAAGCAGGAGAAATGACATGAGGCAGTGGCTAACCAATGTCTTCCGGCTCGGCCTCAAGGAACTCAGCAGCCTGCGCGCCGATCCGGTGCTGATCTTGCTCATCGTCTACGTGTTCAGCTTTGCGGTCTATTCCGTGGCGACCGGCGCCAAGCTTGAGGTCGCAAATGCGTCCGTGGCCTATGTCGATCAGGACCGCTCTGCGCTGACCGGGCGCATTCTGAGCGCGATCCTGCCGCCCGAATTCAATCCGCCGCAGGAAATAGCGGCGAACGAAATCGCAAGTGTCATGGACCGCGGCAAGTTCGTGTTCGTGCTGTCGTTTCCGCCCTCGTTCGAGGCCGATGTGCTGACCGGCAGGACGCCCCAAGTGCAGCTGAATGTCGATGCCACTGCAATGGCGCAGGCCGGTAATGGTTCTGTGTTCCTCCAGCAGATCATTCGCGCTGAGGTCGCCAAGTTCGTTTCTGGCGACGACGCGGCAACAGAGTTGCCGATTGATCTGGTGGTCACGTCAAAATTCAATCCGAACCTCAATTCCGTCTGGTTTTCATCCGTTATGCAGATCATCAACAACATCACCATCCTATCGGTGCTCTTGACCGGTGCCGCGCTGATCCGGGAACGCGAACATGGCACGATCGAGCATTTGCTGGTGATGCCGGTCACCCCGTCCGAGATCATGGTCGCGAAGATCTGGGCCAATGGCCTCGCGATCGTTGTCGCCGCCGTCCTGTCGCTCTGGATTGTCGTCCAGACCGTGCTTGCGGTTCCGATCGCGGGGTCGATCCCCCTCTTTGTACTCGGCGCCGTGCTCTACCTCGTGTCGGTGACGGGACTTGGCATCCTTTTGGCAACCTTCACCACGTCGATGCCGCAGTTCGGCCTGTTGGCGCTGCCGGTGCTCGTAATCATGAACCTCTTGTCCGGCAGCACGACCCCGATGGAAAGCATGCCCATCTGGCTTCAGAACGTTATGCAACTCGCACCTTCGACCCATTTCGTTGGGTTTTCGCAGGCAATCCTCTATCGCGGTGCCGGCTTGGATACCGTCTGGCCCGACATGGTCGTCATGGTCGCGCTCGGCGCCGTCTTCTTCTTCATCGCGCTCAAACGTTTCAGGATAACCATGGCCACAGCGCACTAAATCGCCCCGATTGATCCAGAAAACAAACCGACCGGTGCCCGATGATAAAGCCGAACGAAGGTGGAGGCGAACGACCCTGAAAAGAAATCTACAACCAACCAGAGAAAGGTTAAGTTATGAAAAGACTAATTCAGATCGGGCTTGTTGCTATGGCACTTGCAGTTGCCGGATGCACAGAACCCGGGCACTACCCGGTCAGTGGTGAAGAATGCGGTCCCAATGATCCGGTTCTCGACATGAATGCGCCTGACTGCGGTATATTACCGAGCGTTTAGGTCGGTGTTTCCCCGACGCAGAGTGGCTCGCGTGCGTAAGCTTCTCTGCGTTCCGGGCGGTCATTGGTTGCGGCCGTGTCCGCTTTTGGTGCTCATTCCATTTCGAACACCGCGCAACATCCGTCAGAATGGGCTGATTGCGATCATGCGGCACCGCAGAGTGATGCCCAGTTTGAGGGCTGTTTGAATGTCGGCTTCCAATGTTACGGCATGGCTGGCTCGCGCTTGCGGCGAAAGTCCGGAATCCGCCCTCTGTCACGGTCGCTCGAAGGGGACAGCCGCACTGACTGCCCAGATGAGGCAGCTCCTGTCCTGCGCGGGCTCTAGGCCCGAATGACCGGGTCGGGCAACGATCCGCCTCGGGCTCTTTAGCCGCAGGGTTGGTGATCTTTCAGCGGATTTCCA
>NZ_JBARVQ010000374.1:0-5359 GCF_049646345.1 Albidovulum sp.
ACGTTTTGCCGACAGACTGCCGACACTTTGCCGACCGTTATCCGGTGGCTCAGGTCGGGCTCATCCCACGCAGCCGTTCCGACCGGCGCCGCAAGAGTTCAACGGTCGTCAGCAGAATGATCGAGAAGACGACAAGCACCGTGGCGACCGCAAGGATCGTCGGGCTGATCTGTTCGCGTAGGCCGGTGAACATCTGCCAAGGCAATGTCTTCTGGCCCGCCGATCCGACGAAGAGAACCACCACGACCTCATCAAACGAGGTGATGAAGGCAAACAACCCGCCCGAGATGACCCCCGGCAGGATCAGCGGCATCTGTACCTTGAAGAAGGTCCGCACCGGCCCCGCCCCCATATTGGCGGCAGCCCGCGTCAGCGACCGGTCAAAGCCCACCAGGGTCGCCGTCACCGTGATGATGACAAAGGGAATGCCCAGCACCGCATGTGCGAGGATGACCTTCACATAGCCGATGTAGTACTGCGACATGCCAAGGCTGCCTTCCATCCAGTTGCCAAGCTTGGAGTAGAAGAAGAACATGCCCGTGGCCGAGATGATCAGCGGCACGATCATCGGTGAGATCAGGATTGCCATGATCGCACGGCGGCCCGGCACATGGCTTTGGCTGAGGCCGATCGCGGCAAGCGTACCAAGCGAGACCGAGATGATCGTGGCCAAGGGCGCGATGATGAAGGAGTTCTTCAGCGGCCGCGTCCAGTTGGGGTTGTTGAAGAAATCCTCGTAGTGCTTCAGCGAATACCCTGCGGGATCGAAGGCCAGCATTTCGGGCGTGAAGGTGAAGAAGTCCTGGGCGTTGAAGCTGAGCGGCAGCACCACGACGATGGGCGCGATCAGGAAGAAGAAGATCAATCCGCAGATCAGCTTGAACGTATTGTGCCAAAGGACATCGCCCGCCGTCGCATAGACCGGCACTGTGCTGCGGTAATCGCCCGAGGACAGCCAATAGGCAAACCAGCTTAGCACCAGACCGATGATCACGCCGACCGCGGCACCAGAGAACCCGGCCAGGACAAAGCCCGCAAGCCCGGCCAGCACCGCAGTGCCCAAGCGACCCATTCGCCGCTGGGGCACAAAGCTCGCCAATACGAAACCAAGGGCGGCCGCAACGATGATGCCGACCAGAACGCCGATCAGCGGCTGGCCCTTCGCGGTGCCGACGATGTAGCCAAGGCAGAGCCCGGCGCCAGCCATCAACGGCAGGGTAAAGCCCATGAGGCTCGGCTTCGGAATTTCAGGATGACCGATGCTCATGTCTCTTACCCCAGCTTCACGTTATCGATGCCGACGATCTTGTCGTAGACGTAGTAGAGCATCAGCACCGCCCCGAGCAGGATCGAGCCCAATGCAGCCGCCAGCCCCCAGTTGAGCGAGGACGAAATGTGGAAGGCGATCCGGTTCGAAATGAACACGCCCTGCGTACCACCGACGAGTTCCGGCGTGATGTAATACCCGATGGCGAGGATGTAGCACAGGATCGCGCCCGCCCCGATGCCCGGCACCGATTGCGGGAAATAGACCCGCCAGAACGCCGTCCAGTTGGTCGCGCCCAGCGATTTCGCCGCACGCAGATAGGTCGGCGGGATGGTCTTCATCACCGAATAAAGCGGCAGGATCATGAAGGGCAGCAGAATATGCGTCATCGCCACGATGGTGCCGAACTGGTTGTTGATCAGCACCAATCGGCTGGCGTCATCGACAAGGCCAAGCCAGACAAGGATGTCGTTGATCACACCCTGCTGCTGCAACATCACCTTCCAGGCAGAGGTCCGCACCAGAAGCGAAGTCCAGAAGGGCAGAAGGACAAGGATCATCAGCACGTTCGCGGTCGAGGCGCGCAGGTTGGCCAGAATCCATGCCACTGGATAGCCGAGGACGAGACAGCAGAAGGTGATCAGCATCGACATCCAGATCGTGCGCCAGAAAAGCATCAGATAGATCTGCTGCTGTTCGGGCCGCTGCTGAATGCCGTCCGGGGTTTTTTCAAGGTCGACTGAGTTCAGGAAATAACCCGGCGTGTAGCGCGCGGCATAGGACTGGATCGTCTGCCAGTTGTCCAGATCGCCCCAGCCTTTGTCGATCTCGATAAAGGCGTCCATGTAGGAGACGGTTTCAAACCCCGAAACCGCTGCGGCCGCAGATTGCAGCAGCGCTGCCGAGGATCCGTCGATTGCCGCCAGCGCTTCTGGCGATGCCGATGCAAGGTCCTGTTCGAGTGCGGTGAAAAAGACCGGCCATGGCTTGGTTTTGACGGCGCTCTTCTTGCCGTCGGTGCGGGTAACCCGCGCGAAAGTGCTGTAGGCGGAGGAAGTCAGGGGCAACGCTGCCGCCACTCCGGAACGCGCCGCAAAACGCGGCTGGCGGCCATCATCCTTCGTCCAGTCCGACATCGCAGCGAACCAGTCGTCCGATCCCATAAGGGCCGCCCATGTCGCGCCGTCTTTCCATGCCGGATCAAGATCGGTGAGCCGCTTTGCAGACGCCTTGCCGATATCATCCGCCCCGCGCCCGGTCTTGCGGAACAGGGACGAAAGGCCGGGGTTTTCGTAATTCAGACGGGTGCCGAGCTTGGTGTGGTTCTTTTCCTCGGTCGCGGCCTGAAAGTCGACGGCAAGGGCCGCATAGACCGGTTCATCCGGGGTATTGCCGGATGCCGAATCCCAGCTGGCAAGGTGCCGGACGGTATTCGGCAGCGTGTCCGACACGATCTGGTTTTCAACCGACCGGAACAGCATGTCGGCGATGGGCACCACGAAGGTGACCACCACGAAGATCAGCAAAGGAGAGATCAGCGCCAGCGCACGCAGCTTCTGGCGCCGAAGCGCACGGGCAAGGCTTTTCTTCAGCGGCGTGCCGTCGGCGGCCCGCATGGGACCGGTATCGGTTGTGTCGCTCATGTCTCCCCCGTCAGAGTTTTATTGGTCTTTTAAAGTCACAAACGAATGGGGTGGAAGGGGCCCGAAGGCCCCTTCCCGAAGGCAGTATCAGCCAGCGAGCCAGGCCTGGAATTTCGCGTCGATATCGTCGCGATAGTCAGCCCAGAACTCGAAGTTGTAGTAGAACACGTTCTGCGCGTTGGCCGGATCGGTCGGCATATGCGGTGCCATGTCGATGCCAAGATCGGCGTGCTGACCGACGAGCGGAGCCGACGATGCACGGGCCGGGCCGTACGAGATGTACTTGGCCTGATCGGCAAGACGCTGGGTGTCGGTGGCGAACTTGAGGAAGTCCTTCACGACTGCCAGACGCTCTTCCGGAAGACCGGCGGGGATGACCCAACCGTCAAAGCTGAACACCTGCGCGTCCCAGAGCATCGCGATCGGCTGGTTCTGCTCGGCGATGGCCGAGAACAGACGACCGTTATAGGTCGAGCCCATGACAACTTCGCCGTCTGCCAGAAGCTGCGGCGTATCGGCGCCGGCCGACCACCAGATGACCTGATCCTTGATCGTGTCAAGCTTGGCGAGCGCCTGCTGCTGGCCTTCGTCGGTGGCCAGAACGTCATAGACGTCATCCTTGGCAACGCCGTCGCAGATCAGGGCCCATTCCATGTTGTTGATCGGGCGCTTTTCCAGCGAACGCTTGCCGGGATAGGCTTCAAGATCGAAGACGTCGCAGATGTTCGACGGCGCCGTATCGCCGACCAGATCGGTGCGATAGCCGAAGGTCGTCGAATAGACGATCTGCGGGATGTAGCAGTCGTTCACGATCTGCGCGCCGAAATCCTCGGAGGCCGAGGTGCCGTCATCTGCCGGGGCCAGCAGTTCGTCCGGATCGTATTCCATCGCCAGACCTTCGTCGCATAGACGGAAGCTGTCGGAGGCATCGACGTCAACGAGGTCCCAGGTCAGGTTGCCCGCTTCGTTCATCGCGCGGAGCTTTGCCACGGCTTCGGCCGAGCTTTCGTCCCAGATGATGTTCACGTCCGGATGCGCGGCCATGTAGGGCTCTGCATAGGCCTTGAGCTGCGACTTCTGATAGGCGCCGCCCCAGGACACCAGCGTCAGGTCGATGGCCGAGGCAGCCCCGGCCGTCATCACCAGCGCGGATGTCGCGAGAAGAGTTTTCGTCAGTTTCATTGCTTACTCCCTATAAGCTCCCGTCTTGATCTGGTTGGCCCACGCCCCGGGACAGGCGCATCGGGCCAAATTCACTAATAGTGTTCAGGCGTCGAGGGCGCGGCAATCCTGCGGCAGCCAGCCGATCTCGATCTGCTCGCCGGGCTGAAGCCGGACCTGATCGGGCGCGTTACGGGTCTTGACGACGAATTCATCATTGCCCGCGACACGCAACCGAGTGCGGAAAATGTCACCCATATAGATAAATTCGAGAACCTCGGCCTTGAGTGTATGGGCACCCTTCTGCAGCCGGGCCTTGTTGAATTCCACCCGTTCGGGACGGATCGAAACGCGCGTGCGTTCGCCGGGCTGAGAGACGTTGACCGGCTTGCAGTCGATCAGTTCGCCGTCGTCCAGCTCAACCACCGCAACCTCGCCCTTGATCTCTTTCACGGTGCCGAGCAGCGTGTTGTTTTCGCCGATGAACTGGGCGACGAAACTGTTGGCCGGCTCTTCGTAAAGCGTATCGGGCGGGGCGAGCTGCTGGATACGACCGTCATCGAACACGGCGACGTTGTCGGACATCGTCAGCGCTTCGGTCTGGTCGTGGGTCACATAGACCGTGGTGATGCCAAGGTCATGCGCGAGGCGCGTGATCTCGAACTGCATATGTTCGCGAAGCTGCTTGTCGAGCGCGCCAAGCGGTTCGTCCATCAGCACCAGTTCGGGTTCAAAGACCAGAGCGCGGGCAAGGGCAACACGCTGTTGCTGACCACCCGACATCTGCGCCGGACGGCGGCCGCCAAAGGCGCCCATCTGCACCATGTCGAGCGCGCGCTTGACCTTCGCTTCCCGCTCGGACTTGCCAAGCCCCCGGACTTCCAGCGGGAAGGCGAGGTTTTCGGCCACTGTCATATGCGGGAACAAAGCGTAGTTCTGGAACACCATACCGATACCGCGCTTGTGCGGCGGGATGTTGTTGATCGGCTGGCCACCCAGCCGGATATCGCCATGTGTCGCAGTCTCAAAACCCGCCAGCATCATCAGGCAAGTGGTCTTGCCCGAACCCGACGGTCCAAGCATGGTCAGAAACTCACCCTTGGCAATGGAAAGGTTCAGGTCTTTGACGACCAGCGTTTCCCCGTCATAGCTTTTCTGTACGTGTTCAAATTCGACGAATGCGGCGTCGCCGCCGGTTTTGGCATTGGTCAAATTCGGGCTCCCCGTGTTGCTTTTCGTGAGTCTTTGCCGACTCTTGTTTTGACTAAATCGGAACACCGTCCAGTTT
>NZ_JBARVQ010000375.1:0-2402 GCF_049646345.1 Albidovulum sp.
TTGCGGCATTGGACAGGCCGAGGTGAATGAGAAAGGCAAAGGCCGCCAGCTGCAGCGCGATGCCATGCGCGGCCAGCGCAATCGGGGAAATCGATCCCATCATCAGCGCCGCCGCGGCGAAAAGCCCGACCTCCGCCAGCATGGTCAGACCTATGGGCCAGCCCAGCGCGAAAATCTGCGCCATCGCCTGGTTGTCGGGCCGCCAGAACCGCGCGAACAAATCATGCTCGGGGAAGTTGCGGACCGCGTAACGCGCGAGGATCAGGCAGGCGACGGTCTCGGTCATCAAGGTCGACACCGCCGCGCCCTGAACCCCCATCTCGGGAAAGCCGAGCTTGCCGAAGATCAGGACCCAGTTGGTGAAGATATGCGCCACCGCAGCGCCAACGGTGACCCACAGAACCACGCCGGTGCGCTCCAGCGCGGAAAGGTAGGATTTCAGCACCATGATCATCAGCGACGGATAGACCCCCCAGCCGGCAATGATCAGGTAATCGCCCGCCAGCCGCGCAACTTCCGCATCCTGCCCGGCTGCCAGAAGGATCGCTTCGGCAAACAGGAACACCGGCAGCATGACCGTCGCGTAGATCAGCGACAGCCAGAACGCCATGCGCGTCGCGCGCCGCACCTGAACCTCGTCCTTCTTGGCCATTGCCGATGCGACGATGGCCGGCAGCGCCGCGGCGAAACCCGATCCGACGATGAAGATGATGAACCAGAAATTGCCGCCGATGACGACCGAGGCAAGTTCGTTGACACCGTACCAGCCCAGCATCACCGTGTCGGTCACATGCACGCCAAACTGCGCCAGATGACTGCCGACAAGCGGCAGTCCCAGCACCAGCAACGCACGCGCGTGCTGCCATTTGGTCATCGATGTGATCATCGCGCAGCCTTAGGCGCTTTTCAGCGCCCCGGCAAGACACCTCAAACCGGCGCCCTTGGGGGCCGCGGATCGCCTCCGGCGGGGATATTTGCAGACGAGGGATGAACCGGGGGTCAGCCGCGCGGGTCGCGGGTGTATTTGCGCCAGAAGTGTTCCTGCCGGAAGCCCAGCATCTCGCGCGCCTTGCGGTTCGAGTAGAAGGTTTCCTCTTCGCCCATCGCGCGCGCCAGCGGCACATCCGCGTAGTAGCGTTCGATGATCTGCGGCGTCGTCAGCGCCACCGAATGGTCGTCGTTCGAGGCGTTGAAAATCTGGAACCCCAGCCCGTCCGTCTTCAGGCAGCGGTCGACGATCTGTCCAAGGTCGCGGGCGTCGATATAGGCAAAGAAATTGCGCCGCCGCATGTCGGGGTTTTCCAGCCAGACCGGGAAATCGCTTTCATATTGCTCGGGCGAAATGACGTTGTTGATCCGCAGCCCGTAGATATCCGCGCCGCTGCGCTGGTGAAAGGACCGCCCGGTGACCTCGTTCACTACCTTTGACATCGCATAGCTGTCCTCGGGCACCACGGGATGCTCTTCGTCGAGCGGGATGTACTCGGGCTGCCGCATGCCGTCGGCAAAGCAGATCCCATAGGTGGTTTCGGACGAGGCAAAGACGATCTTGCGGACACCCAGCTTGGTCGCGGCTTCCATAACGTTATAGGTGCCCATCACATTGACCCGGTAGGTCTCATTGTCGGGCGCCATCAGGATGCGCGGCACGGCGGCGAAATGCACCACCGCGTCGAATTTGGGAACGCCCGTGCCCGGCTCCAGTTCATCGAACCCGGCATAGGCGGAAAGCGCGTTGAACATCTGGCCGCTGTCGGTGATATCGGCGATCAGGTTGTCGACCCCCGGCACATCCAGCGCCACCTTGTCGACATTCAGCACCCGGTGGCCCTGCGCCATAAGATAAGGCACCACCACTCTGCCCGCCTTGCCACTGCCCCCGGTGAATAGAATCCGCATTCCGTGTCTCCCTTGCTGACCGGGCCCGTTATAGGTGCTATCGGGCGGGGTGCAATTCACCGCGGCGAAAAATTGCGTTTGTCGCGGCCTGCGATTGCACTACCGTGCATCGGTACGCGTACATTTCAACTAAGGTGGGAGTTAATAATGAGTCTTCTTGGAACACTCGCGAAAGTTGCCGTCGGCGTCGCCGTGGCAAAGGGCATTTCGACCATGGCGCAAGGCGCAAAAGCCGGCGGCGCGCAACCGCGGGGCACCACGACGGGCGGTGGCGCCGGATCGGGTACCGTCTTTGGCGGCGACCAGTCACCGAGCGGCCGGCAAACCGGCGGCGGCAGCCTGCAGGATATCCTGACCGGCGGCGGGCAAGGCGGTGGCCTTGGTCAGCTGGGGGAAATCCTGTCCGGGCGCGGCAGCAGTCAAAGCGGCGGGCTGGGCGGCCTGCTGGAAGGCCTGTCCCAGGCATCGCGGCCCGATGGCGGCACCGGCGCCGGTCTGCCGCC
>NZ_JBARVQ010000376.1:0-2334 GCF_049646345.1 Albidovulum sp.
GAGTGCGAGGCATGATGGTGAGTGAAATCAAGGGTTTCGGCACTCAGTCGGGTCATACCGAGATCTATCGTGGCGCGGAATATGCGGTGAACTTCGTGCCGAAGGTGAAACTGGAAATCGCGGTCAGCGCGGGGCTTGCGGATGACGTGATCGCAACCATCGCCAAGGTGGCCAAGACCGACAAGATCGGCGACGGCAAGATATTCGTGCTCGACCTCAAGGACGCGTTGCGCGTCAGGACCGGAGATACCGGGGAGGACGCGCTGTGAGCGGCAATTTCAGGGGATTGGGAATGATGAAATCGGTAACTCTGGCGGGGATGATTGCGGCACTGGTCGGTGCCCCTGCGATGGCGCAGGAGGCGGCGGCAGAGGTGATGGACAAGGGGGATGTCGCGTGGATGATGGTCTCCACCCTGCTTGTTCTCTTCATGATCCTGCCGGGGCTGGCCTTGTTCTACGGCGGGTTGGTGCGATCAAAGAACATGCTGTCGGTGCTGATGCAGTGCACGATGATCACCGCGATGGTCATGGTGATCTGGGTGATCTACGGCTATTCCTTCGCCTTTGGCGGCGGGACGGGCCCCTTCTTTGGTGGCTTCGGCAAGCTCTTCCTTGCGGGTGTAACCCCGGACAGCATGGCCGCGACCTTCTCCGAGGGCGTGGTGATCCCGGAATATGTCTTCATCGCCTTTCAGATGACCTTTGCCGCGATCACACCGGCGCTGATCGTCGGGGCATTTGCCGAGCGGATCAAGTTCGGCGCGGTCATGCTGTTTTCCGCGCTCTGGGTGACGGTGGTCTATTTCCCGGTGGCCCACATGGTCTGGGATGGTGCGGGGCTGATCTTCAATATGGGGGCGCTTGATTTCGCTGGCGGCACGGTCGTGCATATCAACGCCGGGATAGCCGCTTTGGTTGGCGCGTATTTCATTGGCCCCCGCATCGGGCTCGGCAAGGATATGATGGCCCCGCATTCGATGACGCTGACGCTTGTGGGCGCGGGCATCCTCTGGGTCGGCTGGTTCGGGTTCAACGCTGGGTCGAACCTTGAGGCCAATGGCGGCGCGACGCTGGCGATGATCAACACCTTCACCGCGACAGCGGGCGCGATCCTTGCCTGGGCCGGGCTGGAAGCCGTACTGCGCGGCAAGGCCTCGATGCTGGGTGCGGCTTCGGGGCTGGTGGCGGGACTGGTTGCCGTGACGCCTGCGGCGGGATCGGTCGGGCCTGTCGGGGCCATCGCCCTTGGCGCGATTGCCTCGGGCATCTGCTATTTCTTCGTGGCGGTGGTGAAGAACAAGATGGGATACGACGACAGCCTTGATGTCTTCGGTATCCACGGTATCGGCGGCATAGTTGGCGCCATCGGCACCGGCATCTTCACTGCCCCCGGTCTTGGCGGCATGGGGGGTGAGGATTACGTCATGGCGGCGCAGACCTGGATCCAGATCAAGGCAGTTGTGATCACCATCCTCTGGTGCGGGATCGTCTCGGCTGTCCTCTACTTCATCGTGGACAAGACGGTTGGCCTCAGGGTCGAAGCCGAGGACGAGCGGCAAGGTCTGGATCTTACCGCCCATGGCGAAAGCGCCTATCACGTCTGACATTCTTCGCTGACGGGAAAATCAAGCACAAAGCAGGGGCGGCAGCCCCTGCTTTTTTCGTTCCGAAACTCATGATTTCAATTGAGGGTAGAATTTATTTACCAGCCTGAAAAAGCGACTCACTCCTGCTTCCTTCTGGGGGTGGCTCATGACGTGGCGGAAGGTTGCGCGTTCTCTGCCGAATATGGCCCTGCCGTCGAGCCAGTTTCCGCCTACGTCTCGCTGTAAAAACCTAAGTAATTATAAATAAACATAAAAAAAGGACAGCGGCTTTCCGCCAGAATCGTGGACAGGCCGAGGGGCCCATCTCAATATCGCGTGAGGTGACGCGTTGTCGGGCACCGCGCAGAATGCCCGACGGCCGCTGCCTGAAACCAGAAGCAAGCAGCCGAGAGCAAGGCGCCTTGGCCAGAATACGGGGAGATGAAGAATGCCAAACTCAACCCAAGAGAGTGTTCAGTGGTGGATAAATGACCAGACGCCTGACAATCCCTATGGCAAGAGCGATGACTACGATGCGTTCCTCGATTACCTCGGCGCGCTGAACCGCAGCCTGACGCCAGCGATCGCCGCCGATCCGCTGGTGATCAACGTCTCTGAACTCAGCGACCATCCCGACTACATGGCCGCCGCAGTCGGAGCGCTGCAGATGTGGGCATCTGTCACGCCGCTTGAATTCCAGATCGTTGACGACAGGCCGTACGATCCGAATACCGACTGGATGGAAG
>NZ_JBARVQ010000377.1:0-3993 GCF_049646345.1 Albidovulum sp.
GGTTAAATTCAATCAACCATTCCGGCAGATTTTTGCTGAATCCTGCCATACAATTCTGATTGGTCTCGTCGAGCAGATGAAATCAAACTGACCGTGTCGAGGTGGCTGGGCGATCACCGCGTCGATAGAAAACGCCGAACGCGCCATGCCTCCAGAACCAGAAGGGGGGACGCGACGATCAAGGCCTCCCAGGGGTTGCTCCAGCCATTCAGGCTCAGAATATGGATGAAGCCGATGATCGAGGCCGCATAGGTCAACCGCTGCACGGATTTCCAGCGTTGACCAAGGGTATGCACAGAGGGTGTGTTGGACGTCATTGCCACGGGCAGAAACAAAAGCAGCGCAATCCACCCGGTCACCATGTCGAACCGGTAGAGATCTGTCAGGATCGACGGCACGCTTTCAGTCTCAAGCAGATAGAACCAAGTGTGAAGCAAGGCATAGCCAAAACTCGCAACACCAATATGCCTACGATGCCGCGCCAGCCAGAGCGCTCCATAGCGATTACGAACGAGTTGACGCCACGGTGTCGCGAACAAGGCGACGATGACAAGAATGCCGGCGATCACACCGGTGGGATGGACCGCATGTTCGGCATATTGCAGAGTTTGGTTGCCGAACCAACCAATCGTCCATGCCACGGCAGGCGTTGCCAGAATAAACCACAGAATCCAGCGATGCAGGAGTGTCCCTGCCGTATTGTCGCCTCCGGAACGGGGAGGGGTTGTCAGTGTTGCAGTGGAAGATTGTGACGCTGATCTGGCGTTGTGGGACATAATGCGTCTGGTGTGCTGCTAAAATTCAATCCCAACTATAGGTAGTATTTTTTTATAGTCAATTCGCGTATTGAGAATGTTTTGGGGCTGACATTTTCCAGCGGACTCTGGGTCCGCCACATGGCCCCATCAGAAGGTTTCTGCGTAGGATTACCCTAAGCGAGAACATTGTGCGAACATATTCAGGTTCCCCAGTCTTTGGCTGGCCTGATGTTCAACGGCCGTGCAATTTTGCGGTCTGCGGCTCCAGAATGCCAATCGAAGTCGCCGGATAGGATGACGTGCTCCCACCCGAGGGGCGATGTGTGGGCCAGCAGTTTGACATCGTAGAGCGGGCTGGTCTGCACGAGGTAGCTGGCGGCCTTGTCCATGTAGATCGTGTTCCAGAACGTGATGGCGGCGATGACAAGGTTGAGCGCCATGGCCCGTTTCTGTTGGGCCGCATCAGAGCGATCATGAATGCGGCCTTGCGAGTGGGCAAAGACGGCCCTGGCCAGCGAGTGGCGCGCTTCACCCTTGTTCAGACCCGCATGGCATTCCATGCGCAGATCGGCGTTTTCGATCCAGTCGAGCATGAAGAGCGTGCGTTCGATCCGGCCGATTTCACCCAAGGCAAGGTAGAGCCGGTTTTGCTGGCGGTACGCCCCAAGCTTGCGCAGGATTTCAGACGGTTTGAGAGACTTGTCGCGGATGCTGGCCGCGAGCCGCATGATATCGCCCCAATACTGCCGGATCACCTCTTCGTTGACCGGCTTCCCGATGAGGGGTGACAGGGTGGGCCACGCCTTCGCACCACCGAAGCATGCCAACCGCCGATCGGGAAAGTCGCGCAAGCGCGGCGCGAAGGTCATCCCCAACAGATGGAACAAGGCGAAGACGTGGTCCGACACGCCGCCGGTATCTGTGTAATGCACGAGCGGATCGAAGCTGGCTGGGTTGCTCAGCAGGCCATCAAGCACGAATGGTGCTTCACCCGAAGTTGCACCAATGACGCTGGAATGGAACGATCCGTACTGGCCCGACAGGAAGGAGTAGATTTTCAGGCCGGGATCTGGCCCGTATTTGGCGTTGATAAGGCCACTGCCACGATTGGCAGAGAAGAACTGACCATCCGATGAGCTGCGCTCCGCTGCGCCCCAATGTTGCGCGAAGGGCAGGCCATGATGGGCATCGACAATGCGGCTCAAGGCATCCGCGAATGTCTCGGGCCGAAGGTACCATGTCTGCGCCCAGGTCAGCTGCGCATGGCTGACACGTGACGAAGCATGGGCCATCCGCTCCAGGCCGAGATTGGTGGCCCCGGCAAGGATTGTAGCCAGAACAGCGGCGGGTTCATCGTGCTGCTTGCCAGACCGCAGGTCAGTGAAGGCATCGAGGAACCCGGTCTGTGCATTCACCTCCCAGAGCAATTCCGTGATGCGGATACGCGGCATCAGGGCGTCAATCGCCCGCTCCAAGCGCGCCGCAGCGGGCGGTGTGACCGCGTCATGCGGCGAAATCTTCAATCGCCCGCGCTCAATTCGGACACCAGAGAGCGCATTGCGCTTCAGGGCGCGATCAACCTGGTCCAAGCGTTTGGCCAACATGGCACGACGATCCGCCAGCCATGCTCCCGGATCTGTCTCGAAGCCCGCATCACGCATGACGGTCTCCGCTGTGTCTCGGGGCATCAGATAGCTGTCGAACCGGCGATATTCGCGACTGCCGTCGACCCAGACATCTCCCGCGCGTAGGCGATCCCGCAAAGTGGACACAACGGCCGTTTCGTACACGCGCCGCTGTGGTTGACCGTTGTGGTAAATCAGCGACGGCCAATGCTTGGCCGCGAACGGCATAGGCGGATCATCGGGCAACTTGCGTTTGCCAGTGCGGTTCTGATCACGCAGTAAGGCGATGGCATCTTTGAGGTCATCCCCCGCATCAGTGGCATTGAATTGGAAAGCCTCCAGAAAGGCGGGGGCGAACCTGCGCATATAGGCATAGCGCTCAGTCGCCAGAGAAAGCGGATCACTGGTTGCCAGTTCCCCGAAGCCGACAATTTCGTCACGCTTGCCCAAGAGAATGTCCCACCCAACGTCTGCATCCAGCGCAGCAAAGGGATCTTGCCCTGTGTCCTGCGCGCGGGCCATGGCATCAATGGACGCGCCGAAGAGCTGCATCAGCTTGCCAACCCGGGTCTTCCCCATACGCCAGACTTCCTCCTGACGATTGTGGGATCTTGAGAAGAGCTGGCCGGTCAGCCGCTCAAACATGGCGATGGCCGCATCGGTGATCGTAATGGATAAATCCGCCATCTGCGCCGCGAGTGTTGCGATCCGCCGGCGCTCACCAAAATCGTTCAGCAAGCTCACGGGTGCCACAGCGCCCTCGCGTGCGAACTTGAGCAGCCGATCCGGGTGCAGGCCGTGCCCAAGGTCTGGCGGCATGTCCAATGATCGTAGATATTTCAAGCGGTCCAGAAGTGCGGTCATGCTGGCAGGGCTGGTCGAGTACGGAATGCCGCGTAACCACGTGAGCCGTGTTTGCCCAACGGACAGGTCATTCACCAAGAGCGCCTGTAACCGGTCACGCTGCTCCGGTGAAAGAGCGTCAAACAACGCCGCAGCAGCCTCACGCCGGGCGCGCGCTCGGCCCTTCAAGGCGAGGCGCTCAAGCGTGTCTACGCTCGGCAATACCAGATGGTGCTTGCGCAAATCCGCAATCAGCGTCTCAACAATCTTCACACCATGATCCGTCGCGAAGGCCGCCTTCGTGGCGATATCCTCCGCCACTGCCATATGTGTTTTTGTGAACGGCGCCAGATCCAGACACTGCATCGCAAGAGCTTGATGCGCAGCCCGTGTTGCCCCACGGCTGGCATAATTCAGAAGGTGTGATGCCGGGAGATGCAGCTGATCCCCGAGCCAGTCCAAGAGGGCTGCTGGCAATACCACCCCATCGCGCCATCCTTGGCCCGGGTGACGGAGCAGACAGATATGGACAGCCAGCCCGAACCGGTTTTCATCGCGGCGGCGCGTCCGGATCAATTCCAGATCGGACGGTGGCAGCAGATAATGGCGCATCAGGCCATCAGGATCTGTCGGGATATCAAAGAGGTCTGCGCGGGCACGGGCGGAAAGCAATGAGCGAGGGGGTATAGGTGTCCTCAAAACGGTGTTGAAGTTTTCTGGACACGCTTTAATATGAAGACTATTAAATAGACAGATATCGATATCCG
>NZ_JBARVQ010000378.1:0-2308 GCF_049646345.1 Albidovulum sp.
CATGCAGGCAGACTGTCTGCGCCTGCGGATCAGCAAGGCCGATATCCTCGACCGACATTCTGGTGATCCGGCGCGCAAGGAAACGCGGGTCCTCGCCGCCTTCCAACATGCGCGCAAACCAGTAGAGCGCCGCATCCGGGTCGGACCCGCGCACCGATTTGTGCAGAGCCGAGATAAGGTTGTAATGCTCCTCACCCGACTTGTCGTATTTCGCCGCCCGCCGCATCAGCCGTTCGGAAAGGGCGGCTGTATCGAGCGGTTTGTCGAGCTTCCAGGCAGCGACCTGTTCGATCAGGTTCAAAAGCGCGCGACCATCGCCATCGGCCATGTTTACCAGCGCCTCACGCGCCTCGGCCTTCAGGGGCAATGCGCGACCGAGTTCCTTTTCCGCCCGTTGCACCAGCAATTCAAGATCGGCCGGGGACAGCCGTTCCAACACGATGACCTGAGAACGACTGAGAAGGGCGGCGTTCAGTTCGAATGACGGGTTCTCGGTCGTGGCACCCACCAGAACAATGGTGCCGTCTTCCATATGCGGCAGGAACCCGTCCTGCTGGGCCTTGTTGAAGCGGTGGATCTCATCAACGAAAAGCAGTGTCCCCCTGCCCTGCTGACGGCGCAGCTTCGCCGCCTCGAAAACCTTCCTGAGATCCGGCACACCGGTAAAGATCGCGCTGATCTGCACGAAGGCAAGATCGGTCGCATCGGCCAGAAGCCGGGCGATCGTGGTCTTGCCCACGCCGGGCGGCCCCCAGAGGATCAGCGAGGACAGGCTGCCCGCACCAAGCATCGCGCCAAGCGGACCGCCGGGCGCGAGAACTTTCGTCTGGCCGATGACCGCATCAATCGTGGCAGGCCGAAGCCGGTCCGCGAGCGGCCGAGGGGCCGTCGAGGGTGCTGCTGTCGGGGCGCTGTCAAAAAGATCGGCCATAATGATTTCTATCCCCGCCGGTCGGGGCGAGAAAGATGCAAAACGGTCCCTCTCATCCCGGCGGGCGATATTGTCAGCATATCAGATCAGTGCATCTTGTTCGTCAGATCGATCTGGACGCATTGATAATCGCCATCGTCAATGAAAATGACCGGCCCGATCCCTTTGGCATCCAGCCCGCAACGACCATACCAGCGCGGCCAGTTCGCGGGAGTGATCGCGATCAACTGGCTTGCCCCCTGCTCGCGCGCGGATTTGACCATCGCTTCGACCATGAAAGCATGAACCCTGCGCCGGATAAGCTGCGGCGTATTATGCAGCACGAAAACCCGCGTGCATTCCCAGCATTGCGGATCGACGGGGGCCGCATCATAGAGAAGATCAGTCGGCAGCGAGGTCAAAAGCCCCCGCTGCGCGTCACGGATCATGTAGCTGTAGATACCGCAACGCGCGATGGTCGGAGTCAGCCGGATACCGGCATAGACCTGGCCGACATCGTCGTGGATGGCAATCCAGCGACTGGCTGGCGTGTCGTATTGATCGTATTCCATATCCAGCGCTTCGGGCAGGTTCCATCGCTTTTCGACGATGAAGGACTGCTTGCGCGCCCGAAACAGATTGGCGAACAACTCTCCATGGTTATGAAGGTTCTCGAACGAGAGGACGGTAGTTTGCATGAGTGGTCTCCTGCTTGGTTGATTTCTTCAACCCTGCATGCAAACGAAAGACCGACATTTGGTTACATCAGCCTGTAGTCTTTGGCACGCTGGATGGCCTCCGCTGTTGTACGGGCAAGCAATTTCTGCCGTGCAGACATCAGACGGGCCTTGAGCGCACTTTCGGAGATATTCAGTTTGGCTGCTGCGGCCGCATGCCGATCCCCCGCCGCAATAAGTTTCAGGGCTTCGGTCTGTGCCGTTGTCAGGCTTTCCGGCGGCTCTGTTAGGTCATGTAGCCTCCGGACAAGTTCCGAAATCTGTTCAATCTCGGAATCCGTGAAGTCGCGGTCTGCGCGCGCAAAACTTGAAATGGTTCGCGACCGAACCGGTCCGCAGGAAACCGTCAGCCCGAAAATCAGGCCAAAACTTCTTGCTTCCTCGAACAGTCCGAATGGATCAGGTATGCTGATCTCGCCCCAGCGGCTCGCCCCTTCAGTGCTGAATCCCCAGGCAATCGTCGGATCACGGAGCGCATAGGCTTTCTCCGTATAGTGATCCAGCCAATCCTGATTGTAGTTGGAAAACTGCATGAGTGGAGACGCGTACCGTATGTGCAGTCCGATAAAATAACCAGCAGGCGCCAGAAGCGACAGGGACTGAAGAATTGGATCAAGCACTGGCATATCGGACATGTCCTTTTAGACAAGTTGATTTAGGG
>NZ_JBARVQ010000379.1:0-4243 GCF_049646345.1 Albidovulum sp.
GGCCCACCATCGACACCCCCCGCGCGCTGGAGGCGGCAGAGTTCCTCAAGGCGCTGCTGGATTTTTCGCCCCCCGACATCCTGTCGATGTCCTGGTACGAACGGGTCCGGCCCTATGCCGCCGGCAAGGTCGCCATGGCCTATGGCTACACGTTGCTCGCACCATACTTTGAGCTTGATCCCTCGTCGCCCGCCCATGGCCAGACCGGTTACCTGCCGCATCCGGCCGGTCCGCATGGCCATGCCGTGGCCCCGGTCGGTGGCTATGTCCTCGCCATTCCATCGAACCTGCCCGAAGACCGCCGTGTTGCGGCTGGTGAGGCGCTGATCGCCTTTACCTCGCCTGAGGCGCAGAAGCTTTACATCCAGAATGGCAGTCGTACGGCGCCGCGCTATTCGGTCGGGGCTGACCCCGATGTGCGGCGGCTTTCCACGATTTTCGAGGCGGTCGACGCGATGTCATGGCGCGATGAGTTGCAGTTCTGGCCGCGTCCTCCGGTCCCTCAGATATCCGAGATCATCCGCATCTGCGGCCAGGAAATGCACGACATGCTGCGCGGCATTGTGAGCCCGCGCCAAGCACTCAGAAACGCGCAATCGCGGGCCGAAACCGCGATGCGCCAGAACACCACCTGAAGGGAGAGACCCATGGACCCCAACCGCCTCAAGGGCAAGAACATCATGATCACCGGTGCCGCTCAGGGCATGGGGGCCTGCAATGCCGAATATTTCGCCGCGCAAGGCGCCAATGTCTGCCTTGGCGACGTCAATGTCGATGGGATCAACGAAGTCGCGAAACGGATCAACGAAGCCGGCAACGGCAAGGCCATCTCGGTCA
This sequence comes from Albidovulum sp., assembly GCF_049646345.1. Taxonomy (GTDB): domain Bacteria; phylum Pseudomonadota; class Alphaproteobacteria; order Rhodobacterales; family Rhodobacteraceae; genus Albidovulum. The sequence continues at coordinate 838 of NZ_JBARVQ010000379.1, forward strand.
AGCTTGATGTCACGAAGCGCGACGACAACGCCGCGGCCGTCGCGGCGACGGTCGACGCCTTCGGCTACATCAATGTTGCCTTGATGAATGCCGGCGTGAACAAGCCGAAAATGTTCATGGACATCGACGAGGACAACTGGGACCTGATCATGGACATCAATGCCAAGGGCATGCTTTTCGGCATGCAGGAGGCGGCGCGCCAGATGATCAAGCAGGGCCCGATGGACGAGGTCTACAAAATCATCAATGTCGGTTCGATCGTGTCGCGCACGGCGTTTCTGGACGTGGTTCCCTACAGCTGCTCGAAATACTGCGCGCTGGCTATGATCATCGGTGGGGCCAAGGCGCTCTGGGAGCACAACATCACCGTCAACGGTTATGCACCCGGCGTGGTCAGGACCGAACTTTGGGAACAGCTCGACAAGGATCTCGTGGAGATCGGCATGTTCGACGAGGAGGGCCAGTCGATGGACCACCTCGCCAAGACCATGATCACCATGAAGAAATACAGCTATCCCGACGACGTGAAAGGCACCGCCGCCTTCCTCGTCTCGCCCGAGAGCGATTACATGACCGGCCAGCTGATCATGATCGACGGCGGCATGATCATGCAGTGAACCGGTCCCCGAAATAACCGGGCGGGCCATCGCTCGCCTCATCCTGAATTCACAATGAAAGCGGCGAGCTGAAGCCCGCCCGCCCTACGGAGATTTTCATGTCCCGCGCCCTGACGCCCAACATCCTCACCCCCGCCGATCTGGATCCGCACTGGAAGTGGGAAGGCCGGCTTCCCGCGTGGGGTCATACATCTGTCGATTTCGAACGCCGCGTAGACCACGACCGGTTGCGCCGCTACCGTCTGTCACGCACCCGCCAGGCACTGAAGGCCAGCGATTGCGGCACTCTCCTGCTCTTCGATGTCAACAACATCCGCTATGTCTCGGCCACCAAGATCGGTGAGTGGGAGCGGGACAAGATGTGCCGCTTCTGCCTTCTGACGGGCGATGATGCGCCTTACGTCTGGGATTTCGGCTCTGCCGCCATCCATCACAAGAAATACTCCGACTGGCTGATCCCCGACCATTGCCGCGCAGGTGTCGTCGGTATGCGCGGAACGATCCCGCCGAGCTTCGGCCTTATGAAGAAATATGCCGAGGAAATCGCGGGCCTCATTCGCGATGCGGGCATGATCGACATGCCGGTCGGCGTCGATTACGCCGAAACCGCGATGTTCCACGCGCTGCAGGAAGCCGGACTGAATGTCGTTGATGGCCAGCAGATCATGCTGTCAGCGCGCGAGATCAAGAACTGGGATGAGATTCAGCTGCTGACCCAGGCTGCCAGCATGGTCGATGGCGTCTATCACATGATCTACGAAGAGCTGAAGCCCGGTGTGCGCGAGAATGACATCGTCGCCCTGTCGAACAAGATGCTCTACGAGATGGGCAGCGACGACGTCGAGGCGATCAACGCCATTTCCGGCGAGCGCTGCAACCCGCATCCGCACAATTTCACCGACCGTTTGTTCCGCCCCGGCGATCAGGCCTTCTTCGACATCCTGCAAAGCTACCAGGGCTACCGGACCTGCTATTACCGCACCTTTAACATCGGCCGCGCGACCCCCGCGCAGCATGATGCCTATGTGAAGGCGCGCGAATGGATTGACGCTTCGATCGCCGCGATCAAGCCCGGTGTCACCACTGATCAGGTCGCCAAGCTCTGGCCCAAGGCCGAGGAGTTCGGTTTTCCGGATGAGCTGTCGGCCTTCGGTCTGCAATTCGGTCACGGCCTTGGCCTCGCGCTTCACGAACGCCCCATCATCAGCCGTGCGGTCAGCCTTGAGAACCCGATGGAAATCCAGACCGGCATGGTCTTCGCGCTGGAAACCTACTGCCCGGCCGCCGACGGCTATTCCGCCGCCCGGATCGAGGAAGAGGTAGTTGTTACAGACAAGGGTTGCGAGGTCATCAGCCTCTTCCCGGCTGAAGAACTGCCTATCGCCAACCGCTATTGATTACTCCCAGACTGGCCCGCCTTTCGGGGCGGGTCACTTTTCACAGGGACCACCATGAACGCTGCCAATGCCAAGACCAATACCGAAGACTATCTGCGAATGTACCGCCAGATGGTCCGCATCCGTGCCTTTGAGGATCAGGCAAACCAGCTTTACCTCTCGGCCAAGATGCCGGGCCTGACCCACATGTATTCCGGCGAGGAAGCCGTGGCCGTGGGCATCTGCGAGGCGCTGCGCGTGACCGACAAGATCACCTCGACACATCGCGGTCACGGCCATTGCGTCGCCAAGGGCGCTGATTTCCGCGAAATGTTCTGCGAGCTTCTCGGCAAGGAAGAGGGCTATTGCCGCGGCAAGGGTGGCTCGATGCATATCGCCGACCAGGCCAATGGCAACCTTGGCGCCAATGCGATCGTCGGCGGCTCCATGGGCATCGCAACGGGCGCGGCCCTCTCGGCCAAAAGGCTCGGGCGCGATGATGTCACGGTCTGTTTCTTCGGCGATGGCGCCACGGCACAGGGGCTGATGTATGAGGTCATGAACATGGCCGCCCTTTGGAACCTGCCGGTGATCTATGCCTGCGAAAACAACCTTTACGGTGAATACACCAAGGTCGAGGAAACCGCTGCGGGTCGTATCACCGCCCGCGCCGAAGCCTTCGGGATCGAGGCTTTCACCGTCGATGGCCAGGACGTGCTGGCGGTCAACGATCTGACCCAGAAGCTCGTCGCGCGTGCCCGCAAGGGCGAAGGGCCGTTCTTCGTGGAGCTTATGACCTACCGCTATCACGGCCACCATGTCGGCGACATCAACCGCGAATATTACCGGTCGAAGGACGAAGAGGCCGACTGGAAGGCCAACCGTGACCCGATCACCAATTTCGGCAAGTGGCTGACAAAGGAAGGCATTGCCTCGGACGAGGAGCTGGACCAGATCCGCACCGATGTGAAGGCCGATGCCGCCGCCGCAGTCGACTATGCACTAACGGCGAAATACCCAGATACGTCCGAGGTAGACATGCATGTCTACGCGGCAAACGGCTGAGGCAGATCATGCGTGAAATCACACTCTCCAAGGCCGTGAACGAGGCGATCGCCGAGGAAATGCGCCGCGATCCGACAATCTTTCTGTTGGGCGAGGACGTTGCCGAGGCGGGCACACCGTTCAAGATCCTTTCGGGTCTGGTTGAAGAATTCGGCCCAGAGCGGATCATCGACACCCCCATAGCTGAACCGGGTTTCATGGGCATCGCAGTTGGCGCCGCGATGACCGGCTCGCGCCCCATCGTTGATCTCATGTTCGGCGATTTCCTGTTTCTGGTGATGGACCAGCTTTGCAATCAGGCGGCCAAGACCCATTACATGTCGGGCGGCAAACTGAACGTGCCCTTGG
>NZ_JBARVQ010000380.1:0-5598 GCF_049646345.1 Albidovulum sp.
CCCTTCCAGCAGCCCCGCGAAATCGACCTGCAGGGCCTGTGTCAGGTTCCAGAGCGTCGAGACGGTCGGGCTCGATTCGCCCCGTTCGATCTGACTGACCATGGACCGGCTCACCCCGGACAGTTTCGCAACCGCGTCAAGGCTGAGGCCTTTCGATTTCCGCGCCTCTTTCAGCGAGGCGGCGAGGCGGTCATGGATATCAGCGCGTGTGTTCATGGGGCAAAGGTGATCCCGGCAGGTGAAAAGGTCAACGGGGCAGCATCGCCTCGCCATCGGGGTCGGCGGCCTCGGCGACCAGCCAGTCGCGGAAGGCCTGCAAGGGCGGATACCATGCCCCGACCGAGGGCCAGACGAGATAATAGCTGCCCTCACCCCGCACCGGTCCGCCGTAAACCTCGACCAGACGCCCGTCGGCCAGTTCCGGCTTGGCGAGGAATTCGGGCAAGAGCGCCACACCCAGCCCATGGATCACCGCCTGAATCATCGGCGCGAACTGGTCAAAGAGCATCCCCTGACCGACCCGCCGGTCGACCCCGTGATGGGCGAACCATGCGCCCCATGCATTGGGCCGGGTTTCGAGTTGCAGGAGGGGAAGTCCGATCAGATCGGCCGGCTCTTCGACCGGATGATCTGAGAGAAACCTTGGCGCTGAGCAGGCGACCAGCCGTTCGTCGAACAGCTTTACCGATCCGGTGCCTGCCCAGTTCTCTGCCCCGAAATGGATGGCCGCGTCAAAACCCTCTTCCTCGAAATCGAAGGGTTTCAGCCTTGTGCCAAGATTGATCGTGATCCCCGGATGATCGGCCAGAAAGCGCGGCAGGCGAGGGGCCAGCCATCTGGTGCCGAAGGTCGGCAGGATGGCAAGCGACAGGGTGCCACCGCCGGTGTTCGAGCGGACCCGCATCGACCCGCGCGAGATGAGGTCAAGCGCCTTCACCACGTCGCGGGCATAGGCCAACGCATGGTCGGTCGGGATCAGCCTGCGGCGTTCGCGCAGGAAGAGCGTGACACCCAGTTGTGCCTCAAGGTTCTGGATCAACCGGCTGACCGCGCCCTGCGTCAGATCAAGATCCCGCGCGGCAGCGAGGGTGGAGCCGGTGCGCACCACCGATTCAAATGCCGCGAGCAGCGAAATCGACGGCAAAAGACGGCGGGGTGTGGCCATTACTATGCTCTCCGTGCATATATGATCGCTATAATAGCAGTATCTCGACCGCAAACAATGGCCCATAATGCATAAAACCCGCATGAGGCGCCCATGTCCGACCCGTTCCGCCGCTCCGCCCGCATCGACGCGGTCGAACTCTCGGAAATCCTGAAGATTTCCGAGCTTGCCGATGCGCTGAAGCGCGAGGGGCGCGATGTGATCACGCTTGGCACCGGAGAGCCGGATTTCACGACGCCCGCACCGGTTATCGAAGCCGCCCACAAGGCGGCACTGGCGGGCGAAACGACATACACTCTGACCGCGGGCACGCTTGCCCTGCGCAAGGCGATCGGCGAGGCCTGTCAGCGCGAAAACGGCTACAAGCCCGAGGCGGGTGAAATCATCGTCTGCACCGGCGCCAAGCAGGTGCTCTACAACGCCTTCGCGGCGACACTCGATCCGGGCGATGAGGTGCTGATCGTCGCCCCCTACTGGACGAGCTATCCCGACATCATCACCGTCTGCGACGGCAAGCCGGTTGTTCTGCCGACCACGGCCGAGACCGGGTTCCGCATCACGCCCGACCAGCTTCGCGCCGCGATCGGGCCGAAGACGCGCTGGCTGCTGCTCAATTCGCCCTCGAACCCGTCCGGGGCCGCCTATGGCAAGGATGATCTGGAAGCGCTGGCCGAAGTGCTGCGCGAGGCACCCCATGTCGGCATCATGGTTGACGAGATTTATCAGCACATCTCCTATGTGCCGTTCCATTCGTTCCGCGCCGTGGCCCCCGACCTCGCCGACCGCACCCTGATCGTGAACGGCGTGTCGAAAAGCTATGCCATGACCGGCTGGCGCATCGGCTGGGGGATCGGGCCGAAGCGGCTGATCGCGGCCATGGTCGCGGTGCAAAGCCAGATCACGTCTGGTGCGTCCTCGGTTGCCCAAGCGGCGGCGGCGGCCGCGCTGGAGGGTGATCAGCAGTTGCTGGCAGAGCGCTGCGACGATTTCCGAGAGCGGCGCGATATGCTGGCAGCCGCGCTGAACGCGACGGGCCTGCTCGATTGCCCCTCGGCCGATGGGGCTTTCTATCTCTTCCCCGGCTGCGCCCGTGCCATTGGCAAGGTGACCGCGAAGGGCCGCCGCATCGAAACCGACGCCGATTTCTGTGAAGCGCTTCTGGAGGAAGAGGGCGTCGCCCTCGTCCCCGGCCGCGCCTTCGGTACGCCGGGTTATGTCCGGCTGTCCTACGCCTATTCGAGGGCCTCGCTGACCGAGGCCGCCACCCGCATCGCGCGGTTCTGCGCAAATCTGAAGTGAGGACCCAAATGGCCCTGAAACCGAAAGACGCCCCCGACCTTTCCCGCTTCGACTGGGAAGACGCCTTCCGCATGGAAGACCAGTTGACCGAGGAAGAACGCATGCTGCGCGACGGCGCGCGCGCCTATGCGACCGAGAAACTCCAGCCCCGCGTGATCGAAGCCTACCGCGAGGAAAAGACCGACCCTGAGATTTTCCGTGAGATGGGCGAGATGGGGCTTCTGGGCGTCACCGTGCCCGAGGAATATGGCGGGCTCGGGTCGTCCTATGTCGCCTACGGGCTGATCGCCCGCGAGGTGGAGCGGGTGGACAGCGGCTATCGCTCGATGATGTCGGTGCAGTCCAGCCTCGTGATGTATCCGATCTATGCCTATGGGTCGGAAGAGCAGCGGATGAAATACCTGCCGAAGCTCGCCTCGGGCGAATTCATCGGCTGCTTCGGTCTGACCGAGCCCGATGCCGGGTCCGACCCTGCGGGCATGAAGACCCGCGCGACGAAGACCGCGAACGGCTATGTGCTGAACGGCTCCAAGATGTGGATCTCGAACGCGCCCATCGCCGATGTCTTCGTCGTCTGGGCCAAGTCCGAGGCCCATGGCGGCAAGATCAGGGGCTTTGTCCTCGACAAGGGCATGAAGGGGCTTTCCGCGCCGAAGATCGGCGGCAAGCTGAGCTTGCGCGCCTCGATCACCGGTGAGATCGTGATGGACAATGTCGAGGTCGGCGAAGATGCGCTCTTGCCGAATGTCGAGGGGCTGAAAGGCCCGTTCGGTTGCCTCAACCGGGCGCGTTACGGCATTTCCTGGGGCGTCCTTGGCGCGGCCGAATTCTGCTGGCACGCCGCCCGCCAATACGGGCTTGACCGCAAACAGTTCAACCGGCCGCTTGCGCAGACGCAGCTTTACCAGCTGAAGCTCGCGAACATGATGACGGAAATCTCGCTTGGCCTTCAGGCCAGCTTGCGTGTCGGCCGCCTGATGGATGAGGCCAAGGCCGCGCCCGAGATGATTTCGATCGTCAAGCGCAATAATTGCGGCAAGGCGCTAGAGATCGCGCGCCATGCCCGCGACATGCACGGCGGCAACGGCATTCAGGAAGATTACCAGATCATGCGCCACGCGATGAACCTTGAAACCGTCAACACTTACGAAGGCACCCATGATGTCCACGCCCTGATACTCGGGCGCGCGATCACCGGGCTGCAGGCGTTTTTCTGATTTCTTCTGTTCGAAAATACTCCCGCCGGAGGCTCCCGGCCTATCGGTCGGATGCCTCCGGCGGGGATATTTGAACCAAGTGGAAGCCGACAGGACGAGAGACTGAAATGGACCGCGCCGACATTGTTCATGAGAACTTTCTGAGACGGGTTGCCGCGGGCGACCTGCCCGGTGGTGCTGCGCCTTCGGGTTCGTTGTCGGCCGCCGAGGCGGTCGCGGTCTACCGCGCAGGCTGCCTTTCTCGCGCGCTCGACCGGCAGAGCCGGGCGATGCAGAAGGCGGGGGAGGGGTTCTACACCATCGGCTCGTCGGGCCATGAGGGGCTGGCTGCGGTTGCCGCGGCCTTGCGGCCGACAGATATGGCCTTCCTGCATTACCGCGATGCGGCCTTCCAGATCGCGCGGGCGGTGCAGGTGCCGGGGCAGAGCATTGCCTGGGACATGCTTTTGAGCTTTGCGGCGTCCTCCGAGGATCCGATTTCCGGCGGGCGGCACAAGGTTCTGGGATCGAAGGCGCTGAATATTCCGCCGCAGACCTCGACCATCGCTTCGCATCTGCCAAAGGCGGTGGGCGCGGCCTATGCTATTGGCGCGGCGCGGCGGCACGCGCCGGAGCACAAGGCGCTGCCGGACGACGCGATCGTTTATTGTTCCTTCGGCGATGCCTCCGCCAACCATTCGACCGCGCAGGGTGCTTTCAACACCGCAGGCTGGACGTCGTATCAGTCGATCCCGCTGCCGCTTCTCTTCGTCTGCGAAGACAATGGCATCGGCATTTCCACGAAGACGCCCAAGGGCTGGATCGCCGCGACCTTCCGGGAACGGCCGGGGCTGAAATATTTCCACTGCAACGGGCTTGATATCTACGAAACTTTCCGGATCGCCAGTGAGGCCGCGCACTACGTTCGCAGCCGCAAGAAGCCCGCTTTCCTGCATATCGGCACGATCCGCCTTTATGGTCATGCCGGGGCGGATGTGCCGACGACCTATCTCAGCCGCGAGGACGTCGAGGCTGAGGAGGCGAATGATCCGCTGCTGCATTCGGTGCGGCTGATGGATCAGGCCGGGGCTCTTGACCCCGCCGGGGCGCTCGCGATTTACGCGGAGACGAATGCGCGGGTGACGCGGATCGCGGGTGAAGCCGTCAAGCGACCGCGTCTGAAGACGGCGGGCGACGTCATGGCGAGCGTTGTTCCCCCGAAACGTCAGTGCAAGTCGACCAACGGCCCTTCGGCCGAGGCGCGATCCGCCGCGTTCGGATCCGACATGAAAGCGATGGAGGAGCCGCAGATCATGTCGCGCCTGATCAACTGGGCGCTGACCGATCTGATGCTGGCGCATCCCGAGATCGTCATGATGGGCGAGGATGTCGGGCGTAAGGGGGGCGTCTATGGCGTGACGCAGAAGCTGACCCAGCGCTTCGGCCCCGACCGGATGATCGACACGCTTTTGGATGAGCAATCCATCCTCGGCCTTGCCATCGGCATGGCGCAGAACGGCTTCGTGCCGATGCCCGAGATCCAGTTCCTTGCCTATCTGCACAATGCCGAGGACCAGATCCGGGGCGAGGCGGCGACGCTCTCGTTCTTCTCGAACGGTCAATACACAAACCCGATGGTGCTGCGCATTGCGGGGCTTGGTTATCAGAAGGGCTTTGGCGGGCATTTCCACAACGACAATTCAGTGGCCGTGATCCGAGACATTCCGGGTGTCATCCTCGCCTGCCCCTCGAACGGCGCGGATGCAGCGCGGATGATGCGCGAATGCGTCCGGCTGGCGCGCGAGGAGCAACGAGTTGTCGTCTTCCTCGAGCCCATTGCGCTCTACCCGATGCGCGATCTGCATGGCGAGAAGGACGGCCGCTGGATGTGCCGCTATCCGGATGCGACCGAGGTGATCGGACTGGGCGAGGTCGGCG
>NZ_JBARVQ010000381.1:0-1928 GCF_049646345.1 Albidovulum sp.
GCCTTTCCGAACCGCAGCAGGCTCATCGGCGTGTGCCGCAGCCGGACGGTCATGACATTGTGGATATTGGGATTGATCGCGGTGACGATCCGCGCCGCCATGTACCAAAGCGGCGCGGTCAGGAGCCACGACAGCACCTTGAAGAGGATGAAGGGGAACATGATGAGCGCGCCGACCGCGAGGAAATACGGGAGCGGCAGGCCCCAAAAGACCGCCTGACGCGACAACCCGATGACGACGACGCTAGGTTCCATGCCCCCTGCCCCTCAGCCCAGCGTCGAACGCAGATTGGAGACGATGGCCGGGCCGCCGAAGACGAGGAATGCCCCGACCAACATCAGACCGACCCACATCCAGGAGATGCGGTTGAAGGCGGCAAGGAAGCCCAAGGCGGCCAAGCCGATCAAGAGGAACGCAGTCGCGAAAGTGCCGCCGAGCGATGCTGCGAGATCCGTTACGAGACCTTCGGGCTTGGAAAAGTCGATAGCCGCCATGGCGCGACCGGACCAGAGGGTCAGAAGGATTGCGGCGACGAGCCGGTGATGAAGATTGGTCATGTTTACTCCTCAGATTGTGGACAAGAGACGTTGGTATTCGGCCATGACCTTGCGGACATGGGATTGGGTTTCGCGGTAAGGGGGAATGCCGCCATACTTCGCGACGGCCTCGGGCCCGGCATTGTAGGCTGCGAGCGCCAGCTCGAGGCTGCCGAAGCGCCCCATTTGTGCGATGAGATAGCGCGCCCCGCCATCGAGATTTTCGAGGGGATCATGCGCATTCACCCGAAGCGCCCGCGCCGTCGCCGGCATGAGCTGGGCAAGACCAATGGCACCGGCATGGCTAACCGCCTCAGGCCGGTAGCCGCTTTCGATCCGGATCATGGCCTGGAAGAAGGCTGTCCAGTCCCGCTCGCTGAGCCCAAGGCTCTTCACTGTCGGATGACGCTGGTAGCGCGCCGCGACGGAGCGGATGATCGGCAGGTTCGCGGCGCGACTTCCGGAGACGGTCGGAAGCGGTCGCGGGAGTTCGTCATTCGCGGCCCGGCCTTGCGGGGCGATCAGTTGGCCATTGGCGTCGTAGCGCAGGACAGCGCCGTCATGAAATAGGGTTGTTCCGTTTCGGTCAGCTTCCGTTTCCGGCGCTTGATTGAATCGGATCACCTCCGCTCGCAACGGGTACGCGGTCGCGATGGAACATGCCACGACAAGTCCCACCAGTGACGAGCGGAATACATGCACTTTGCAGCTCGAGTGTGTGGGCTGCGAAGGAAACAACACCGGTATATCGAAGGAATACACGGTGTCTGGACTTGATGGTAACGAGTACCATGCGCACCGGCGTTTCCTCACCGAGAAGAAGCAGGAATAGCCACTCTCCCTGCAAGGGTTCTTCGGGCGTTGGGGCTTTCGTGCAAACCAACTCAACTTCGGCACCGTCCTTTACTAGGCGGCGAAACTCCGACTCATTCGTGATTGGGAATGCTCTGATCTCCACGTCCGGTTCTCCCACTTTTCGGAGAACCAGTAGAGTATTCGCCCCATCCACACCACTGTTTGTCAAGAGTTTCCAGCTTTAAATTCCGTGTTCATACTCAAAGCATATGCGAAAACACTTTTTGCACAAGGCAAAAATGCTATCCGCTTGCCATTTAGGTTGAACTAATCAATATAAAGCATGAAACGATAGTCGATGTTACGTGAATACGTTATGGAAAACACTTAGAGATCATGCTCTTACTTGCTTTTCACCGGCCGCTACAGTCGAGGATTCCGCGTGCTGGGACAGGCTAGAAAAATGCGAAACGCTCTTAAATGGAGACTGACATGACGAAAGCCCCTTTCCTTCGTTCTGCGGTGACCGCGATCGGCGTGGCGCTTGCGGCCGCTGCTACTCCGGCGCCTGTAAAGGCTCAGACCTATCCCATCGAC
>NZ_JBARVQ010000382.1:0-2648 GCF_049646345.1 Albidovulum sp.
GTGCGCGAGATCGACCTGCCGGTTGAGGTCGATTTCCTTGAAGCGTCGTCCTATGGCGACGGAATGGAATCCTCGCGTGAGGTGCGCATCCTGAAAGACCTGAGGGGCGAGATTTCGGGCCGTGATGTGCTGGTGGTCGAGGATATCGTCGATACAGGCTTCACGCTGCATCATGTCGTCAACCTTCTGCGTTCGCGTGAGCCAAAACGGCTGGAGGTCTGCGCGCTGCTCGACAAGCCCTCGCGCCGGGAAGTGCCGATCAAGGCGACCTGGACCGGGTTCGAGATCCCCGACGAATTCGTTGTGGGCTACGGCATCGACTTTGCCCAAAGGAACCGCAACCTGCCGCATATCGGCAAGGTGCGTTTCACCGGGGAGGCTGCCACCGAATGAACCTGCGCCATTTCCTGCGGATGGCACAATGGGCGCGCAACCCGCCTTCGGCAAAACGCGTGGCACTGGTCTTTGGCGTCGTGGCGCTCTGCCTTCTGCTCGCCGGACTGGAATGGGCGGGCGTAGTGCCGGACGGGTTTGGCCTTGCCCCCGGTGGGGACAAACCGAGGATAAAGACGCTTCCCTAAACGGATCCGCCCCGCAGCCGCGATGCCATCTTGCCAAGCGCCACCGCAAGTGCGCGCCGTGTCTCGGCAATGCGCGGCACATCGGCCAGATCGGCATGGCTCGCCACCCAGATATCGACGCTGACATCGGGGATAATGCCCTCGACCACTTCAAGCCGGTCGTCCTCATGGCCAAGAAAGTACGGCATCGGCGCCATCCCGTGCCCCGCCGCCGCCATTTCGCGCAAGACCGGGAAACTGTCGGTACAGGCGACGATCCTGGACGGGCTCAACTCATCCGTCATCCAACGGCCAATCACCGAACGGGACAGCGGGCCGCAGATGCCCAGCCAGTCGGTGGTTCCGCTGTCCTTCCGGCGGAAAAGCCCGAAGCCCAGTGTCGCCCCGACCTCACCGATCAGATCGTCAGAGAGCTTGTCGGTCGGGCGCACGGTGATATCTGCATGGGTGCGTGCCAGATCGAGATGGGCGTTCGTGCACAACAGCTCGATCCTGAGTTCGGGCGATGCAATGCGCAGGTCCGACACGATCGGCGGCAGCACATGCTGACAGAACGTATCGGTCGAGGTGACACGGACGTCCCCGGTCAGGGGCGCGCGGACACCCTGAAGCGTCCGGGCAACCGATTGCACCGCCCGGTCGACCTCGCGCGCGGCTTCTATGACCCGCTTGTGCGCGCCAGAAACGACATAGCCCCGCGCGGTCTTGTCAAAGATCGCGAATCCGGCGGCCTCCTCATAGGCCGCCACCCGGCGCAGCACGGTTGCGTGATTCACCCCCAGCCGCCGCGCGGCCGCGTTGACCGAGCCTTCCTCGGCCACGGCAAGGACAAAGCGCAGATCATCCCAGTTCTCTCTCATGCCGTGTCCCTCACGTTATTGTTACCGCCATAGTCGTGCACTGCATCGAGTTTGCATGACAGGTGACCGAAGTATTTGGGGCATATCCCCCAGATGTGCAATTTTTCACGTTTACCATGCGGAATTTGCGGATGGTAATCAAATTCAGCACAGGTACTCTGCCCACATCCTCAACAGGGAGTTACACTATGAAGAAGATTATTGCCGGTCTGGCGCTTGCCACCGTTGCTTTCGCCGGGTCCGTCTCGGCACAGGACGCCCCCTTTGCCAAAGAAATCAAAGCCCGTCAGGGGATCATGGTTTACCGCGCGCTGAATATCGGCGTGCTGGGTGCCATGGCCAAGGGTGAGGCAGAGTACAATGCCGAAGCCGCACAAAAGGCGGCCGACGCACTGGTGGCCTCGACCAAGCTTGATGTCTCGATGCTCTATGTTCCGGGCTCGAGCAACGCCGAAAACCCGGCTTCAACCGTCAAGCCCGAGGTCTTTACCGAAGACGTAGGCATCGGCGCCAAGGCGGCAGATTTCAATGCTGCTGCCGAGGCGATGCAAGTGGCAGCTGGCACCGGGCTCGACGGCCTGAAAGCTGCGATGGGTGCACTGGGAAAATCGTGTGGCGGATGCCACGAGGTTTCGCGCATTCCGCAAAACTGAGTTCAACGTGTTTCATGAGTAAACTTTTTTATTAGGTTGGGGGGCGGATCGAATCCGCCCCCATTTCATGAAGGAAGCCATGCGCCGTCTGTTTCGCCTTTTCCTCGTTCTCGCGATTGTCGGGCTTGGTGTGGCCTGGCTGGTTTTGCGTCCCCAGCCTCTGTCGGACGACGCATTGGCCGGGCTGAGCGGGGATGCCGGGCTCGGTGAGCTGGTCTTCTGGGCCGGCGGCTGCGCTTCCTGCCATGCCGGTGACAAAGCAAGCGACGATGAAAAGCTGGTGCTGAAGGGCGGGCAACGATTCCCTTCACCGTTTGGCACCTTCATTGCACCGAACATCTCGAGTGACCCCGATGTCGGCATCGGCAACTGGTCGGAGCTTGATCTGGCCAATGCGATGGTGCGGGGCGTCTCGCCAAAGGGGCAGCACTATTATCCGGTCTTTCCCTATGCCAGCTATGCCAAGGCGGACTTGCAGGACGTGGTCGACCTGCGCGCCTTTATGGCCACCCTTCCCGCCGACCCGACCCCGAGCGGCACGCATGAGGTCGGCT
>NZ_JBARVQ010000383.1:0-2069 GCF_049646345.1 Albidovulum sp.
GAACTGCGATGAGGTGAACCACCTACGGTTCAACCAAATGAACACAAATCCTCTTCTTGATTGAGGTCGTGCTTCGTCCTCGCGATGGCCAGGGCAGTTTAGCGCGGCACTGACTGGCGAAGCCCGCCAATTTCCCTGTCAGAAAACCCCGATTGCAGACACTCGCGACCCTGACCTTCACCGCGCCACCAATCAGACGGTCGGCAAAACCGCTGGCGGAAAGCAACCGCGGCCCAACCCGTCAGGGTATGGGCCGCGCCCCGATCAGATAAGCCCCTGCGCCCGGAAGAGCGCCTTGACGTCTGCCTCGGGCCTTGCGCCGAAATGGCTGATGACCTCAGCCGCGGCGATGCAGCCCATGCGACCGGCCTTGGCCAGAGGCTGACCGGTGGCGAGCCCGTAGAGGAAGCCCGCCGCGAACTGATCGCCCGCCCCGGTCGCATCGACCGGCACAACCCGGTGCACCGGCACCTCTTCCCGTTCCTCGCCGCGCAGGATGACCACATCCGCGCCCGACCGGGTGCAGACAATCAGCGGACAATCCGCCTGCGCCTGTTTCAGCGCCGCCTCCAGATCCTCGGTCTGATAGAGGGCGGACCATTCATGCTGATTGCCGATCACATAATCCATCTGGTCATGCACAAGCCGCCGGAAATCCGCGCGATGCCGGTCGACGCAGAACGGGTCGGACAGCGAGATACCAGCCTTGCCGCCGCCTGTGTGACAGGCCTCGGCCGCCTTCAGGAACGCGGCCTTGCCCTGATCCTTGTCGAAGAGATAGCCCTCAAGGAACAGATAATCAGTGGATTTCACCACGTCTTCATCCAGATCCTCGGGGCCGAAATCGGCCCCCGCCCCCAGATAGGTGTTCATCGAGCGTTCGCCATCCTGACTGACGAAGATCATCGAGCGTGAGGTCGGCTGTTCTGCGTCGGTCGCGGGCGGGTTCGGAAAGTCGGTGCCCTCCGCCTCCAGCGACTTGGCATAGAACCGGCCCAGCGCATCGTCCTTGACCTTGCCGACAAAGGCCGTGGCCAGCCCCAGATTGCCGATCCCAGCCAGCGTATTGCCGACCGACCCGCCCGGTGCCTGTGTGCGTTCTTTCATCGCACCATATAACAGCTCGCCCCGCTCCCGGTCGACAAGCTGCATGATCCCCTTCTCGATCCCCATCCAGTCCAGAAAATCGTCGTCGCACTGGGTCAGTACGTCGACCATGGCATTGCCGATGCCAACCACCTGATATCGCTTGGTCAAAATGTTTTCTCCTCAAAGGTACACAGGTCACGAATGTGACAGGCGCCGCATTTCGGCTTTCTCGCCACGCAAATATAGCGGCCATGCAGGATAAGCCAGTGATGGGCGTGTTGCTGGAACTCCGCAGGAATGTTGTCCTCGATGGCGCGTTCGACCGCATCCACATCCTTGCCCGGCGCGATGCCGGTGCGGTTGCCGACACGAAAGATATGGGTGTCGACCGCCTGCGCCGGATGGTGGAACCACATGTTCAGGACGACATTCGCGGTCTTGCGCCCGACCCCCGGCAAGGATTGCAGGGCCGCGCGGGAGGATGGCACCTCGCCGCCATACGCCTCGGCAAGGATACGGGAAAGCTTGATTACGTTCTTCGCCTTCTGGCGAAAGAGGCCGATGGTCTTGATATGCTCGGTCAGCCCCTCTTCGCCAAGCGCCAGCATCTTTTCCGGGGTGTCAGCAACCTTGAACAGGGCCCGCGTCGCCTTGTTCACCCCCGCATCGGTCGCCTGCGCCGACAAGGCCACGGCAACCACCAGCGTAAAGGCATTCACATGCTCCAGCTCGCCCTTCGGTTCGGCCTCGGCCTTGCGGAAGCGGCTGAAGATCTCGTGGATCGTATGATAGTCGAGCTGACGCGCCATGGATGCGGGTATGCAATGGCAGGACGCCCGAGGCAAGTATGGACAATTCGAACCATTTCACCCCGGGGCATTAACCAGGATTTCGGCCCCCTTGGCGACCCTGATGCCATCGGCAAGGAGGCGTCATGGCATCACCCCGCTATCATCCCCCGGTCCCTCCTGAGGCAGGGC
>NZ_JBARVQ010000384.1:0-2511 GCF_049646345.1 Albidovulum sp.
CGTTGGAAGGTGGATCTAAGCGCGATGCCGAAAATTCGGCGGATCGAAGAAACGCTTGCCTCCATTCCGGCCATCGCGACCGCGCATCCCGACAAGACACCGCAATAGTCCATTTGGGTTTGCGGGCCCGCGCTTTTTTCGCGGTTCAGGACAGAGCGGTCCTGACCGAGACCTATTCGCAGCCAAGGGCCTTGGCCACCGGTTGATGGGTGATCTTGCCGTCCCGGAGGTTCAGCCCCTGCGCCAGGTGGTGGTCGGCGCGCAACGCATCCTGCCAGCCGCGATCTGCGATTTGCAGCGCGAAGGGCAGGGTGGCGGTCTCGACGAGTTCGCCACCACCGGCCGGGGCCGTTCAACCTCAGGTCTGCGCGGCAAATCCTGCGTCGAGCGCCGACAGGATGGTGTCAACATCTGCGGCGCTCAGCACCAGAGGCGGCGACAGGATGATGTTGTTGCCCGACACCCGGATCAGCGCGCCGTTCTCGTAGGTTGTACGATGGACTGCGCCAATGATCTTCTTGTCGATGGGTGCCTTGGTCTGCCGGTCGGCGACCAGTTCCAGCGCGCACATCAATCCGTGCCCGCCCCGGACATCGCCAATTGCGGAATACTTATCCTGCAACGCCAGAAGGCCCTGAAAAAGCTGCGTGCCACGTTCGGCGGCATTGTCCTTGACCCGAAGCCGCCCTGTCTCCTTCAGGCAGGCGACAGCCGCCGCCGCGCCGACCGGATGGCCGGAATAGGTATAGGCCGATCCACTGGCCCCTTTGCCGGAGGTATCGCCTTCAAAAACCTCGGCCACCTTGCCGCAGATCATCACCGCGCCGAAGGGGAAATAGCCGTTGCTGATCGCCTTGGCACTGCACAATAGATCCGGCTGAACCCCCCACAGGCGTGATCCCGACCATGCGCCCGTGCGGCCAAAGGCCGTAATGACTTCGTCGGCGATCAGAAGGATGCCGTGTTTGTCGCATAGCGCACGCACGCCGGGCATGAAGCTCTTGTGCGGCGGGATCACGCCGCCTGCGCCCAGGATCGGCTCCATGATGAAGGCCGCGATGGTTTCCGCCCCCTGAAACCTGATTTCGTCCTCAAGGGCCGCAAGGCACAGCTGGGCCAGTTTTTCGGGGTCGGTTTCGTTGAACGGGTTGCGATAGGTATAGGGGGCAGGGATGTGGTAGCAGCCCTGCATCAGAGGTTCGTACTGGGTGCGGAAATTGGCATTGCCATTGACCGAGGCGCCCAGCGTATGAGTGCCGTGATAGCCCTTTTTCAGCGACAGGAATTTCACCCGGCCCGCGTCGCCCCGGATTTTGTGATACTGCCGCGCCAGCCGCAACGCGACTTCGACTGAATCGGAGCCGCCGGAGGTGTAAAAGGCCCGCGTCAGGCCATCGGGCGCGAAGAATTCCTTCAGCATGAAACTCAACTCGATGGCAGCATCATTTGTCGTGCCGCGGAAAATCGAGTAATAGGGCAGCCGGTTCAACTGTTCGGTGATCGCGTGTTTCACCGGAGTGCAGGAATAGCCGAGGTTCACGTTCCACAGCCCCCCGACCGCATCAATGGTACGATGGCCATCAAGGTCGATGACCTCGACACCTTCGCCTTCGACAATGATATCGGGCGGATTGGCAAGGCTGTCGGCAGGATGCGCCATCGGATGCCAGAGGTGGCGAGCATTGTTTTCCGTGAGGAAATTGGAATCCTTCATGTCAGGCCTCGTCTTCAGGAGTGAATATTGTTGATTGACCGGGGGGCGGCTCCCTGTGCGGGGTAGTCACGGGGAAGCATGCCGCCGATCGACATCGTGGCTTGGCGGACGGCGATGCCCAATGCTGCGCGCAGATCTGCCATCTTTTCGGGCGTGGACCTTACAGAGGGAACCGCGACGGCAATGGATCCGATCGGATGGGCGTCGGGTCCGAAGATCGGCCCGCCGATCGAGCACACCTCACTGTCAAAGGCCTGATCCAGCCGACAGAGGCCCTCGCGCCTGGTGGCATCCATCACGGTAAGGATTTGCGCAACTTCGGTATGGGTCCGGTCCGTATAGGCGGGTAAAGGCTGAGCGAGCGCCGCATCGACAAACTTCTTCGTCGAGAATGCAAGAACCGCGATCCCTGACGATGTCGCATGCAAGGGCAGGATTTCACCCTCATCGAAGATGACCTGGGTGCCGTGTTCCAGTGGATCGGAATGAAAGACGGGTGACAGCACATTGCCTTGCAAAAGTGATGTATGGCAAAGCTCGCCTGTCTCCCGTGCCAGCTGCTCGACAATCGGTCGGAACACCGTTCGAATTGGATGAGTTGCCTCTCGGATAGCCGTCAGGCGTAGAATCGCCGGGCCCAGAGTATAGGCACGGGTTGCCCGGTTTTGTTCCAGAAAGCCGTTTTCCTCCAGCTCAACAAGGTGCCGATGAACCGTGGCCTTGTCGCGGCCCGCAAGGCGCACCATCTCGCTCAGCCCGATTTCCGGACGCCTGCGGGAAAAGAACCCCAATAATTC
>NZ_JBARVQ010000385.1:0-4226 GCF_049646345.1 Albidovulum sp.
CGTCAATACAGGTCGCGCGATCTTCGCCGATGAAGGACTCTCGCCCGAGGTGCCGCCACCGCCCGCGCTTTGCAACACGGTGGAAGGGGCAAGATACCGTGATCAGCTGGCGCGGATCGGGCAGGCGCGGGCTGATCGGGTGATGGTCGAAAGTGCGATTGCTGCAATCGGCCAGAGCCTCGGCACAATCGCCCGCGCCGTGCCCTCGCTCTCAGGCGATGTGACGGTCGCCGTCACGCAGTTTCTGCATCCCTTGGGGCAGGCGGTCGAAAACGTCGTCGCCCCGTTCTTTGCCGAGAATGACTACCACCATTTCAAATCCCTTCGTGAACGGCTGAATGCCAATCTCGACAAAACCCATCGCACCAGCCCGGTCTTTCCGCGCGACTACAAGGGCGACGATGTCGTCGATGCCTATCTGCAGGGCACGCGTCTGAAGGCGCTGTTCGCGCTCAAGACGCCGTTCGAAATCCCCGAAGAGCGGCGCTTCGAGCACATGCACATCATCGCCGGGAGCGGCCATGGCAAAACCCAGACGATTCAGCATTTCATCGCCAGGGATCTCGACGACGTGGCGCGGGGTGACAAGTCGGTTGTGGTCATCGACAGCCAGGGCGACATGATCCGCGCTATTCTGGCGGCCAAGGTGCTGCCGCCGGAAAAGATCGTGCTCATCGATCCCGAGGACATCGAATTCCCGGTATCCCTGAACCTGTTCTCCGTGGGGCAGGGGCGGCTCGCCTCCTATAGCGCGCTCGACCGCGAACGACTGACCAACTCGATCATCGAGCTTTATGACTTTGTGCTGGGCTCCCTCCTCTCGGCCGGGATGACCGCCAAGCAAAGTGTGGTCTTCCGTTATGTGACGCGGCTGATGTTCCATATCCCCAACGCGACGATCCACACGTTGCGCGAGTTGATGGAGCCGGGCGGGGTGGCGAAGTACCAGCGCCACATCAATGATCTCGACGCTACGGCCCGGCGCTTCTTCGAGCTGGAATTCGACAGCAAGGAATTCACCACCACCAAGGCGCAGGTGCTGCGTCGACTCTATGGGGTCCTCGAAAACCAGACTTTCGAGCGGATGTTTTCGCACCCAGAGTCCAAGTTCGACATGTTCACCGAGTTGAACGCCGGAAAGCTCATTCTCATCAATACGGCCAAGTCGCTCCTCAAAGAACAAGGCACCGAAGTCTTCGGCCGCTTCTTCATCGCGCTGATTGCCCAAGCCGCTCAGGAAAGGGCCACGTTGCCGGACTGGGATCGTCTCCCGGCCATGGTCTATGTCGATGAGGCTCAGGATTACTTCGATGCCAATATCGGCATTATACTCAGCCAGGCGCGCAAATACCGGGTGGGTATGGTGCTGGCCCATCAATACCTCGGGCAGCTTTCAAACGGCCTTGAGGCGGCCTTTGAAGCCAACACCTCGGTCAAGCTGGCTGGTGGCGTCTCAGCCCGTGATGCGCGGGCGCTGGCGGGCCAGATGGGCGCTGACCCCGATCTCATCCAGCGGCAACCGAAGGGCAGCTTCGCCACCTTCATTCGGGGCCTGACTGACCGGGCGGTGCCAATGTCTTTCCCGTTCTTCGAGTTGGAAAAACTACCGCGCGCCTCCCGCGAAGATCGTGATGCGATCCGGGATCACAGCCGCCGCGCCTACGCCGAACCATGGAGGAAAAAGCCTGACCATACTGCGCCAGGGGAGCGCCAAGATGCTGAAAAAAATGACGAAAATGACGACGTCGACCCACTTGCGCCTTCGCCGGAGTTGTAGTCGGCGCTAACCTCTTCGCATGGGAAAGCTCGACAGCCTCGGACGTGCAACATTCCACCACATAGCGCCCCTGAGCGACGTGCGGCCGACGAATCGCGAGATCCGATGGCTGAAACATATCGAACGCCACGGCCCGCAGTGCTCCGCCTATCTCCATGAGCTGACCCGCGACACGCATCGGTGCCGCGACACGGCGCTCCGCGACCTGCAGAAGCTGCGGGCGGGTGGGTTCCTCAGCCTGCCGACCCAGCAACTGCGAACGGAACGCGCCGAGTGCAATCCGTATGTCTACGACTTGACGCCGAAAGCAAAGCGCTGGCTGGCGGATCAGGGACTGGCGGAACTGACTGTGCGCCCAGTCGGGCATTGGTGGCACGCCTACGCAACCTCTTGCGTCACGGGTGCGATCGATATCGAGGCACAGAGACTGGGCGTCCGCTACATTCCCGCCCACGAAATCCTGGCGCGCAATGGTGCGGCATTGGCCATTCCGATCGGTCGGGAGCGTCTCATCCCCGATCAACTCTTCGCGCTCGATTACGGCGGCAGTTTCCGGGCGTTTGTCCTGGAGGTCGATCGCGGTACGGAACCGATCCAAGCGCGCGACCGTCGAAGGACGATTGACAGCATGCTGACCGGCTACCAATCCGCCTATCGTAGCCAGGCCGCCGCCCGCCACTACGGTCTGCGCTGTCCGATCGTGCCGCTAATTCTGTGCACGACACCCGGCAGGGCCAGCATGATGCGGGAGCGCGCGACCCGGCTTGGCGAACCGATTGCCAGTGTCCTCGTTGTGGGCACGGCGCCCACCGACATGCATCGGTCAATGCCGCGCTTGTTTTCTGGCGGCTGGCTGCGCGCGTCAGGCAAGGCATTCTCGCTCGGTGTGACCGTCGGCGACTGACGCAGCTAAAATCTGCGAACTGCCCGTGCGACCGCGCAGCGCGCTTCGCAGACGTGCGGCGTTGGCACCTCTGACCACCTATCCGTGATCTGACAGGGTGCTACCCTAAGATCGGATGTTCCTTTCAATTGCGGCGCTGAAGCGCGCACCGCGAGCTTCTCGCGTGCTGTGCGATCGACTGCGCCATTGGCTGCATCCGATCAACCTTCCTCAAATCTCAGGAGACCACCATGACCCTCATGCTGCATGCGGGCGGCGAGGCCATCGCCTACGACGCCCTCACCGCGCTTTCAACGCCGGACCCAACCGCAAGCCACGTGCCTGTGCCACACCACGCGGTTGTGGACATGGTTCGCTACGCGCTCGGTTTCTTCGGCCATGAATTGCTGGAAGAACATCACGCAGTGACCACGGACGGGATGAACTATTTCGGCGTCCTGTCCCTGCGCTCGCCCCATGGTGACTACACCGACATGGTGGGCTTGAGGAACAGTCACAAGAAGCAGTTCCCGATCGGCATCGCCATCGGTTCGCGCGTCTTCGTCTGTGACAACCTCGCCTTCAGCGCTGACCATGTGATCCGGCGCAAGCATACCGCAAACGCCAAACGCGATTTGCCGGGACTCGTTGCGGCGGTGATTGAGCCGCTCGGCGTCGCGCGGCAGGCCCTGGCGCATACCTACGACAGGTACAAGTCGTTGAGCTTGCCCGACGAGATGGCCGATCAAGCCATCATGGCCATGTACCGGGATGGGGTTATCAACGTCACGCGGATCGCGGACGTTCTGCGCGCCTACGAAGAGCCTCCGCACGACTGGGGCGACAAGACCCCGTGGCGGCTTTTCAATGCTGCGACGTTTACCCTAACCGGCAGGGTGGCGGAGAATCCAGCGGCGACGCGGCGGCTCCACGATGTCATAGACGGTGTGTGCCAGCGGCTGTTGTGACGAGACGGCGAATATTGAGAGCCCCAACTTGGGCTCTCTTTTCTTACTTCCCGCTTAGGGACCCGCCCGTCGCTACTCTCGTACCTGGGGCAGGTTCTAGGCAGGCTCGGAGAGAGCCGGATTGCGAAAAGCATTTTCCAAAAGGAAATGGTTGCCTGAAGGTCGCGGACGTCTACATCCCGCAGCCATGAGCCCGACCCAATGGGATAAACTGTCGACGTGGCCTCGCGCGGAGTGGCCGGTTTCTGCGCTTCGTTATCCCGCACAACGACAGGAAGGGGCGGAAAGCGGGCTTTCGCTGCACCTGCGAAGCGGCGGGCGCAAGTTCGGGAAAGCGTAAGTTCGCTGCAGGTGCGAGTTGATCAAGCGCCGACGACGAAACCGGACATTCACACGAGTACCCCGCATTACCGCGTCTGAACCGACGAGTTTGGCGGTAAAGCAGAACTCCGCGTCGGGTGCGAAGGTGCTCAGTGTTTTGGCAAAAGCGGTCGTTGCCATCTTGGTTATCGCAAAGGCTCAGTTGCCCAATTGCGAGCAGATGGCGGTAGTGTGCGCCCTATCCTCATGAATTGAACTATCTGGCAGACAGCAGATC
>NZ_JBARVQ010000386.1:0-4041 GCF_049646345.1 Albidovulum sp.
ATCCTCCAGTGCTTCGGGGCGGAAGACAGTCATCTCAGCGCAGCCCGTCCTTGCCCTCGGCCTCTTCGTGGGTCAGCCCACCCACACGGGGCAAAGGCCGACCGCTATCGGCCACGGCGACGGCCACGAGGATCTCATCGGCGCGCGGCGCATCGTTCACCCTGACCTCCATCCCGTCGAAATGCGACCGCACATAGGCCGCGTTCTTGTGGCCCAGCGGCACGTCCAGGGGATGGCCCATCCCGCCCCGTTTCTTGTTCGAGGGCACCAGTGCCGCCCCCTTCTCCACCGCCTTGCGCAGGGGCGCGCCAAGACGGGGATGCAGGATCGCGGCCGCATGTTCCAATTCGCCATTCTCGCCCACCAAGGCCGCCTTGCCGTAGCTCTGCGCCTGATCGGGCGTGATGCCCAGCGCCCGGATGCAGGCCTCGCCCAAGGTCCCGCCCAGCTCCTCGCCGATCTGCATCAACGCCTCCAGATCGGCCTCATAGCGCCCGGCAAAGGGGTTCTCGATCACCGCGATGGCAGCGGCGCGGCGCGTGGGCGGGGAAATCGCCTGCCCCATCTCGGCCCTCACCTCCTCTACCACGGTGACAATCTTGCGGATCTTTGCCTCTGGCATCAGCTTTCCTCCTTAACGACCGAAAGTCCGGTTCCGAGCGACCGGACCTCGCCCTGAAGCGACAGGAAGACCGCCTGGGCCAATCCGCCCGCGATGACCTCTGCCGCGAATTCAGCGCCCGTATCGAGCGCCCTTGCCCGTTCGTCAGGGCAGAGCAGGCCGACATCGACGGTGACAAGACGGTTGCCCAGATCACTGTCGGGCGCCAGATCGCGCGCCGGGTGCCGCATGATGCCGGGATGGCCGGCAAGGTCGACTGCGTTGGCGACCATGGTCGCGGCGGCGTCGGCCCCCGCCGCCGTGCGCGCCAGCACCGTCACCGCATCGGCGATGCCCAGCGAATGGCTGCGCCCGCGCCAGCCGGATGTGGCGATGCCGCCGATCCCATCCCCGGCACCAAGACCGATCTGCGCCAGA
Source organism: Albidovulum sp. (assembly GCF_049646345.1). GTDB lineage: Bacteria > Pseudomonadota > Alphaproteobacteria > Rhodobacterales > Rhodobacteraceae > Albidovulum. Next base: position 1,040 of record NZ_JBARVQ010000386.1, read on the forward strand.
GGCGGCGCACCGGGACGGCCATCGGCAATGCCGATCCGGTAGCACGCGTCGCCCATCAGGCACAGCGCGATATCACCGCCATTGTTGACGGCAGCGCAGTCAAGCCCGTCCCCCGCGACACAAGCCGCGAGCACATGATCGGCCACTGCCCCCGCGATAGCGGCCATCGGAGTGATGAAACGCGGCAGAAAGGGCGCGACCGCCGCCGCCATGACCCGGGCAACCCCGCCTTGCGGCCCACGCCCCTGCCCGGCAGGGGTACGCAGAACCGGCAACTCGGCCACCAGCGCATCAAGAAGCCCGTCGAAAGCCCCGGCGGCCCGCTCTTCGGCGGCACGGACCGCGTCCGCAGACCCCTTGAGGTCGAGAATGAGGTCGATAGGCCCCTGCACCAGCCGCATCCGCCCGCTTTGCGGCAGACGGCCAAGCCAGGGACGACCTTCACCCGCCGTACGGTTGCGGGGGATCATGGCAGCCTGAAACTGACGGGCCGGGGCGGTCATCGCGATTGCCTCGGGTTTTCGCGACCCCGGCGAACGGGGGCTGGTTTCATATGCTCATTACCGGCCAAAAATCGTTTGCTGTCAAACAATTTCGACATCGCACCCCATACACTCCTAGATTGACTTGTCTTTACACCGCCATGGCTTACAGTCATTAGAGAACTTTACATCACCCATGATCAACGGGAAAAAACGATCTTGACAGACAAGACGGACTATCACCTCGAAGATCAGATCGGCTTCAAGCTGCGGCTGGCAAATCAACGGCATCTGGAAATCTTCGCCTCGGAAATGCCCGACCTGACCCCGCGACAGTTCGCGGTTCTGGCAAAGCTGAGGGACGAAGGCACCACCTCGCAGAACCAGCTTGGCCGGATGGTGGCGATGGATGCGGCCACAACCAAGGGCGTGGTTGAGCGTCTGGTGAAGAAGAACATGATCGCGACGACCCCTTCGCCCACAGACCGGCGGCGGATCGAGATATCGCTGACCGATGTAGGCCGTGCCTATCTTGATCAGGTCGTCCCGATCGCAGCGAAGATATCTGAGCGGACAGTGCGCAACCTCACCCTTCGTGAACGCGCGCGGCTGCTGGCCCTGCTCGACAAGCTTTAAAGCGGTTTGGCCGTGCCGCCCGCGGGCGGTCGAAGACCTGTCCGGCGGTGCGGGAAAGCATCACGCCGCCCTGACAATCACATCGAATTCGTCCAGCACCCGTCGGCAGCACGCCAGCAATCTCTCAAGCGTTGTCCGGTCAAAATCGGCCATTCGGGCCATCTGCCCTTCCAGCGATCTGGAGATCTGTTCCAGTTCGGTCACACCGATACTTCCGGAACTGCCCGCCATCCGGTGAGCCAGAAACCGAATGCGTTCGTGGTCATCCTGCTCAATCGCCCTTTCAAGACCGGACAGGCATTCTTCCAGCGTGAGCCGGAATGCGGCCCGGACCTTGCGGAACTCTTCCTCGCCCAACAGCTCCCTCAGTCGCGTCATTCTGCCGGTATCAGCGCTGATATCGGGGGAAAGCTGCACGGGCCCCGCGCCGATGACGGCCTTCATCGCACCGAACAGCTTGCGTTCGTCGAGCGGTTTGGAGACCACGTGATCGAACCCCGCCATCGCATATTCGTCGATATCCTCCGGCATGACGTTTGCCGTAACCGCGATTGCGGGAACCCTGCGGTCGGGGTCCGCCTTATGGGCGATCTCGGCGAGTTCCTGCACCAGTTGAACCCCCTTCATGTCCGGCAGACGGATATCCGAGAGGATGCAATCCGTCTCACCCGGTCGGAAAACCTCTTTCGCCTGCTTGCCGGAAACAGCCTGCACGATGCTGTGGCCGTCATATCTGAGCAGGCTGGTCAGAACTTCCATGTTGGTCGCGTCGTCTTCCACCACCAGAACCCGCAACTTCGTTCCAACCGTTGTTGCGGTTCCGATCGCGCGCTTGTCGGGCTGGGCCGCGCTTGTCTTCTGGAATGGCAGCACAACCTGAAAAGTCGTGCCTTGCCCAAGCGTGCTTTCGACCGTGACCTCACCGTCAAGGGCGGCAACCAGACGCCGGACGATCGAGAGGCCGAGGCCAGTCCCCCCCATCTCGCTCGTTTCCACATTCGAGGCCTGCGCGAAGGTTTCGAAGATTGAGCTGAGCTGGTTTTCGGGAATGCCGATGCCGGTATCCGACACCCGGAATGTGACGGCCTCCCCGGAAGGTTCGAAGGTCAAGGCAATATAGCCGCTGCGGGTGAATTTCACCGCATTCCCAAGAAGGTTGAGCAGGATATGCCTGAGCTGGCCACCATCGCCCAGCAGATAGAGCGGCGCTTCGATATGCGGCAGATGCAGCTCCAGCTCTTTCGAGCGCGCCAGCGGCTGAAGGGCTGCGCGCAGATCGCGGATGATCTCGCCCAGTTCGAAAGGCCGGAACACGGCGTTTTCGACATTGGCCTCAAGCCGGGCCATGTTCAGGACATCATCGATAAGGTTTCGCATCGCAAGGCTGGACCGCTCGATCTCATCCAGCCGCTCATCGATGGGACCGCGATCCTCGCCTTCCAGCTTGATCAGGCGGATATTGCCAAGGACACCGTTCAGCGGGGTCCGCAGCTCATGGCTGGTTGTCGCAAGGAACTGGGACTTGGCGTCGTTTGCCCGCTCGGCCTCGCGCCGCGCCTGTTCAAGCTGAAAGGACTGGACATAGTTGGCCCGCAACGTCCGTTCTGAAAAATACTTGGCGTAGAGCCCCATGATGACGACCCAGGTCAGCAGGAAGCCGGGGCCAAGCCATGTGCGGATGTCGTCACCGTCGCCGACATGATCAACCATCAGGTAGTAGAAGATCGGCAGAAAGACCAAGCCCTGAAGAAAGGCCGCATGGATGAACATGAACGGCAAAAAGACCGTGCCGGCAAGGCTGATCAGCGCGAAACGATAGAGGTATTCATTGGCCCCGTCCGGGGCGACCTTTTCATAGGCCACCCAGATCGCGACATACATGAC
>NZ_JBARVQ010000387.1:0-1997 GCF_049646345.1 Albidovulum sp.
CCCTGGGTGGCAAGGTAGTTTACGACCGCCCGTGCCCGGCGAAGGCCCAGACCCTTGTTGTAGCCCGCAGAGCCAACCAGATCGGTATGACCGTAGACGCGGAAGCGTACTTCCGGGAACTGCCGGATCCAGTCTGCCTGCTGACGCAGCGCGGCCATCGCATCGCCGTCAAGTTGCGCGCTGTCAAACGCGAAGTTGACTGTGTTGGGCACGTCCGCTCCGAACCGCCGTGTCAGATCCATCACATAGGATTTCTGACCGGACTGGACGAGTGTGTTGTGCATCGTCGAGTTGCCGAAATCGGTCGTTTCAAGCTCTGACCCCGCTTCGGTGTAGAGAGAGCGGAAGACATTGGTTTCCTTGGAGCATCCAGCAAGACCGGCAAGGCCCGCGGTGAGAAGGAGAAGGCTCATGTGCTTTTGCATCGTCTTACTCCATCACGTAGCCATAGGAACCGGAGAAGTCCTGCTTGGCGACTTCGCCAACCGCACCCTTGCGGCCTCCGGTCGATGCTGTCTTGCCGAAGAGGAACAGCTCTGCCTCACTCGGTGGGCGAACCCGATCAGTGGGCAGTGCCAGCGCTTCACCGCGTGTCGGCGATACAAGGTGCGGCGTCACAATCACAACCAGTTCTGACTGTTCCCGCTGATAGTCTGTACTCCGGAACAGGGCGCCGAGAACAGGGATATCTCCGAGCCAGGGAACCTGACCATTGAGATCCTGGAAGTCATCCTGCAACAGACCGGCGATTGCAAAGCTTTCGCCGTCGCGCATCTCGACAGTGGTTTGCGCTTCGCGGCGCTTGAAGCCCGGGTAGTTGAAGGATCCGACTGTGGTTACCGCACTTGTGTCGAGGCTCGAAACGGCTGTGTTGATCGCAAGGTTGATCAGATCGCCATCAACCACGCGGGGCGTGAATGACAATTCAACACCGAAGGACTTGTAGGTGATCGTAATCCCGTCGTCGTCCCGAACGGGCAGCGGCACCTGGCCACCGGCAAGGAAGTAGGCTTCCTGCCCCGACAAGGCAGTCAGGTTCGGCTCGGCCAGTGTGCGCACGAAGCCCTTGCTTTCAAGCGCCTCAAGCAGAACGTTGAAACTGACGGCGCCAGAGCCGAAGCTGAAAAGGCTCTGACCGTTGTTTTCGACGTTCGGGGTCAGGCCGGGGTTGATTGTACCAAGGCCTGTCGTCGGGTTCGGTTGCCCAACTGTCAACCCACCGGAACCAAGGCCAAATCCGCCACTCAGGTTGGATGTGTTGACAGAACCCGCGATGCCGGCCTGAAGTTGTTTGCGGACAGAACGCTGCATTTCTGCAATGCGCACTTTCAGCATGACCTGCTGCACGCCGCCAACCGACATCAGGTTCGACACCCGGTTCGGAGCGTAGCGATTGGCCAGATCAAGCGCGCGATCCAGTTTCGCAGTTGATGATACGGTGCCCGACAGCACGATGCCGTCATTGGCCGTTCTCACCTCGATCTGCTCTCCGGGAAGGATCTGTTGCAGACGCTCCTTGAATTCCGCCACGTCGAGCGAGACCTGAACATCAACATTGGTGATCAGCCTCCCGTCCGGCGCCAGAAGTGTCAGCGTCGTCCGACCGGGCGATTTGCCCAGCACGTAGATTGTCCGGTCTGAAAGGGTCGAGATATCTGCGATGCCGGGATTGGCGATCGAAAGCTCTGCGAACGGTTGGTCCGCCTCAACGATTACGGCGCGGTTCATGGGAACCGCCAACGCGCTCGAAACTGAACCGGTGACAATCTTCAAAGTCTCCGCGTTGGCGGAGGGGATGGCCGTCATGGTGAGCGATACGCCCAGCACGCCTGCCGTTAATATAGTTCTAATGCTCATGTGACCTGCCTCTCCGATCACGCCTCAGGGAAGGGTCTTATGCCCCAATTAGCGCCACAATGCGTGACAAGTGGATTTTTTGCAATAATCAAACGTTTGCGTCGGAGTCTTTATGTGGGCGAGACGCAACACTTCAGCAG
>NZ_JBARVQ010000388.1:0-1663 GCF_049646345.1 Albidovulum sp.
GGATCGCGCAGCACCCGCATGTCGGGGCGTTCGGCGATGGTATAGCCATTGTGGAAATCGCCGAAGGCGATGGCATAGGCGTCAGCACCGATATCCGGCATATCCTCGGCCACCAGAACCGGATAGCCCATCAGCCGCGCCGGTTCACCCGCCGCCAGACCATCCGACCACAGGAAGCGGCCATCGGCATCCTTCATCTTGCGCACAGCACCCGCAGTCTTCGAATTCATCACGAAGGCCGCATTCGCCCGATATTCCGCGTTCAGCGCATAGACCAGATCAATGATCGCGTCCGAGGCATTGGTGGGGGAAAAGTCACCCGCCGCACCTGTCGGCACATAGCCAAGTGATCCCCAGGCCCAGGCCCCGTTGTCAACGGTCGAATGGGTCAGGAAACCCGTCGGCTTGTCGATGCCATCGCCCGAGATGAAGGATTGCGCCTCGGCCCGGCTGAACTTGTCGGCAATGCGCTCGGCGAGCCAGCCCTCGACGTCGAAGGCAGAGTCGTCCAGCAGGCGCTGTGACGCCTTCGGCATCGCCGCCAGTTCATGCAGCGGGATCGAGATCCGGTCGATCTGGGGTGTCCCGGTTTCCGAGATTGAGCCCGTCTCGGTCGCCCAGCCCGACCCCAGATCGGTATGATCGACCAGCACGTCGAATGAGGTCGCCTCAACCTGCACGACATTGGCAATCGAACGCAGCGACGAGGTTGCTTTCAGCACCCCGCGAATACGCTCCGAGGTCTGCGGATCAACAAGGAAACCGCCCTCCGCATTCACCTGCGTGTTTAGCGCCTTGCCTTCCAGGGCAAGGCCCCGCAGCCCGTCATCGTCGCCCGACCGCAGATAGGCCGCAAAGGCCTTCTTGTGCGGTGCCTCATGGTCGATGGCGGTGGACAGAACCGGACGGCCCGGCATGTGAGATTTGCGATCCAGCATGGTCAGTCGCTCTTCCTGTTGTTGCAACCTTGATTTCATGTCGTCCTGAAAGCCCTTGAACTCGCTCAGGAAACCCTGAAGCGCAGACTTCACCTCCCCGGCCGGAGCGTCGGACACGCCTTCCCCGGCCCGAGCCTTCGTCTCGGTCTTCTTCATACCCATCACCTCACGTCAGGGGTTGCGTCAGACGGGGCTCAATGCCCCGCCAATGTCCGGCGCGCCTCATCGAACAAAGCCGCCAGCTCTCGCAGGTCGTCCGACCCAAGCGCATCGCCCTTGGCCCCGACCCGCGCCTCAGGAAGCATCGGGAACGTGACCAGCGACACCTCCCATAGCTCCACCTCGCGAAGCAGGCGCTGCCCCTTCGCATCCTTCTCCGCCGTCACCGTGCGGTAGCCGATGGAAAGCCCGTCAATGGCCCCGGCAGCAACCAATGCCGCCGCCTCGCGGCCCTTCTCGACCTCTGTCAGGATGCGGCCCTTGACGCGCAGGCCACGCCAATCCTCGACGATCTCGTCCCAGACCCCGATCGGCTGCGCCGGATCGTGCTGCCACAGCATCTTCACCGCGCGGCCGTGCGCCTTCAGCCGCGCCAGCGATTTGCCATAGGCGCCACTGACCACAACATCGCCGCCCTGATCGGTGATCCCGAAGAATGAGGCATAGCCCTCGATCCGGCACCCATCGGTAACGGCGACATCCTCGCCCAGTCGGCAGAACTTCAT
>NZ_JBARVQ010000389.1:0-1913 GCF_049646345.1 Albidovulum sp.
GTTGCGCCGCCTGCATGAAGCGACCGCACCGCCGACGAACCTGACGCGCGCGGAGCTTGAGGCGCTTGCCATGGTGCGCGACGGCCTGTTGCTGAAAGAGATCGCTGCCAGAATCGGGGTGTCGGAGGGCGCGATCAAGCAACGTCTGAAAGGGGCAAAGACCAAATTGGGGGCGAAAACCTCCAGTCAGGCAGTGTCGACTGCGGTCGGATATGGTCTGATATGACGCCGCATCTGCTGGTTGAGCGCAGCACACATCGCCGATGCCGCATTAGCGTCAGGACTACACGCCTTAAGGGTGTTAAACCCACACGTAATTCACCATACAGGATTTATTAATCACGTATATTCCTGCTCTAATTGCCTCTGCCATGATAGGAGGGGCAAAACCATGTACAATATCACATTCAACATGTCGGACCTGCACAGCTTCGGAACGGCTTTTTACGACTACCTCAAGTTGCGCAAGCAGTTCTTCGTGGACACGCTTGGCTGGGATGTTCCGCACAACGACCTCGTGGAAATGGACCAGTACGACAATCCTCTGGCGCATTACTCGCTGGTGCTGCGGGATGGCGCGGTCATCGGTGGCGCGCGAACCATGCCGACCACGTCGAATTGGGGCGGCCATACCTACATGCTGCGCGATGCCATGGCGGGGCGGCTTCCTGATATCCCGGTCCGTGTCCTGCAGGAGGAGATTGAGACACCGGACGTGTGGGAATGCACCCGGCTGGTGATGTCGGACGAGGTCAAGACACAAAGCGACAGGTCGCAATGTCTCGCCCTGATCGTCGACGGCCTGGCCGACGTGGCCCGCAAACACGGCGCGTCCGAACTTATGTCGTTGTCGCCACTTTCGCTGATGCGTGCGCTGCGTCAGCTCGGGTGGAAATGCGATCGGATCGGAGAACCCTATTCGAGCCCGGAGGATGGTCGGCGTTATGCGGTGTTGAGCATGCCTGCAATCAAGATGCAGCCGCTGCAGATGACGAATTGACCAGTCGGAAAGGTAAGGCAGCGTAATCCTGTTGCCAGCATTCATCCTTTGCGCGAGCCGATTCTTACCGGTTCGCGCACAGGCGGCTTGCTGTCCGATGTAAGATTATTCTCGCCTTGCCCTCGCGGGCGCGCCGCGTATTGTGAACCGCGCCGGGCTTGGCCCGGTTGAAGCCACGCCTGCGCCAACATAGATAGGACGCGGAACGGAGAGGGCCGGGTGCCGCCGAAAACCGGGGTCGGTGTCCTCTTGCGAAGAACAGGATGTGTTTATGACAGAATTGCTCGCCCCCAGCTATCCGGTATTGCCGCTGCGCGATATCGTGGTGTTTCCGCATATGATCGTGCCGCTTTTTGTGGGGCGCGAAAAGTCGGTGCGGGCGCTGGAAGAGGTCATGCGCGAGGACAAGCAGATCCTCTTGTCCTCTCAGATCGACCCGACGCAGGACGATCCGACGACCGATGGCATCTACCGCGCCGGCGTATTGGCGAATGTGTTGCAGCTTTTGAAGCTGCCTGATGGAACCGTGAAGGTTCTGGTCGAAGGCAAGGCCCGCGTCCGGATCACCGATTTCATTGAAAACGACGCCTATTTTGAAGGCTCCGCCCAGCTTCTGACCGAACTGCCGGGCGACAAGGCGACCGTGGATGCGCTTTTGCGTTCTGTCGCCGAGGAATTTGAACGTTATTCCAAGATCAAGAAGAACGTGCCGGAAGAGGCGCTTCAGGCCGTGGCCGAAGCACGCGAACCGGCGCGGTTGGCTGACCTCGTCTCGGGCCATCTTGGCATTGAAGTCGATCAGAAGCAGGAACTGCTGGAGACACTCGACGTCGCCGAGCGGCTGGAAAAGGTCTATGGCCTGATGCAGGGCGAAATGTCCGTCCTTCAGGTCGAGAAAAAGATCAAGTCGCGC
>NZ_JBARVQ010000390.1:0-3266 GCF_049646345.1 Albidovulum sp.
CCTCTCGGCCGCGCTGCCGCGGTTTGCCGCAGCCGGTCACCTTTCCGGTTTGACGCGCTTTCGTCGGGGTTGCCTGAGCGCCGTTTCGCAAGAAACGGTGCGAGGCAGGATCGTGGCCCCGGAACGGGGCTGCCGCTGGATCAGTCGAGCAGCGCCGCCGTGGCGCGGATGAAATCTAGAATCTTGTAGGTGTCCTGATCGACGCGCAGGATCCGGCCGTCGATGACATAGTAGCGTTCGCCTCGTCGTAGCGGCGGCAGGTCATAGCGGTCGGGATAGCGGATCAGGTGGTAGTCGTAGTCACTGACCCGATCGCCGATGCGCGGACCCTGGTGATATTTCTTTGCCTGTCCGGGCGGCACGCAGGCAGGCGACTTCTTGGCCAGACCCGGCGGGCAATGGCCGTTGCCAGCATGGGCGGGCAGGGCGGCAACGGCAAGGCAGAGCGTGGCGAGCAACAGAACCGGTTTCATGGAACACACCTGAGAAGAACCTTCTTGCCCTTCCTATAGTCTGTCCCCCTCCGAAAGTGATTCACGACTTTGGCAATTGGCGGAAATCAGCCGCGATGGCGCTTTTCGAACCGGGGCAGCATGGCCGAGAAATCCATGCCCTTGCCGCCTTCGCTTTCGACGAAGCTCTCATAAAGCAGGGCCGCGAGGTGCCCCATCGGCGTGTCGGCATCTGCCGCCACTGCCGCCTGCTGCGACAGGCGCAGGTCCTTCAGCATCAGTTCGGCGGCAAAGCCGGGCTTGTAGGCGTTGTCGGCGGGCGATTGCGGTCCGACGCCCGGGGCCGGGCAATAGGCGTTCATCGTCCAGCTATAGCCTGAAGAGGTCGAGACGACGTCGAACATCTTCTGTCGGTCGAGGCCCAGCTTGTCGGCCAGTGCGAAAGCCTCACATGTGGCAATCATGGTGACACCAAGGATCATGTTGTTGCAGATCTTGGCGGCCTGCCCATTGCCCGAGGGACCGCAATGCACCGCCTTCTGGCCCATGATGTCGAAAAGCGGTTTGACGATGGCGAAAGCCGCGTCCGAGCCGCCCGCCATGAAAGTCAGCGTGCCTGCCGCGGCGCCGCCGATCCCGCCCGAGACGGGGGCGTCGATGGCCAGAACCCCGGCCTTCGCCGCATGATCGGCCACCGTGCGGGCGCTTTCCACATCGACCGTCGAGCAGTCGCAAAGGACCGCGCCCTGTTTCATGGCCGGGATCAGCTCATCCGCGACCACGCGCAGGATTGCGCCATTCGGCAGCATGGTGATGACCACATCGGCGTCTTTCGCGGCCCCTGCGGCGCTGATCGCGGCGACAACGCCATCGGGCATGGCTGCATGAATATCATGGCCGATCACATCATGGTCCGCCTCGACCAGGTTCGCCGCCATCGGTGCGCCCATATTGCCAAGGCCGATAAAGCCGATCTTCATGCCAGTTCCTCCTCGAATGACAACGCGTTCTGCCCGAGTGGCATCAGCATTTTCGACACATCCATACCGGGCACAGCCTCGGCGCTCTCATGCTGCCAGCGCGGAGTGCGGTCCTTGTCGATAATGGCCGCGCGGATGCCTTCGATGAAATCGCCTTGTTCCATCGCGCGCCAGGTAAAGCGGTATTCCAGGTCCAGCGCCCGGCGCATCGATGGCGCGCCGCGCAGCCGATGCAGCATTTCGACCGTGCAGGCGACCGAAAGCGGGGCCGAGCGATTGAACCCTTTCAGGGCCTCGGCGGCAAAGGCGCTGTGCGAATGGCGCAGCGCACGCTGGATATCGCCTGCCGTTTCGCCCGCGAAATGCGCGTCTATTTCGGGGCGAAGAATGTGGAGCCGGCCTTCGGGTGGCCCAGCGGTGTGGCTAAGGATGATCTGCGCATCACCGGTCTCAGCAAGCTTAGCCGTCAGGCTGGGCCAGTGGGCTTCCGGGACGAAAAGGTCGGCGAAACCAGCCAGGATCGCATCCGCCGGTCCCATCCGCGCGCCCGTGGTGCCGAGATATTCACCAAGCCGTCCCGGCGCGAGTGCCAGCAGGAACGAGCCGCCGACATCCGGCACGAGGCCAATGCCGCATTCGGGCATCGCGATCTGGCTGGTTTCGCCGACGATCCGGTGGCTGCCATGGCAGCCGACGCCGACACCGCCGCCCATGGTGAAACCCTGCAAGAGGCTCACCACCGGTTTGGGATAGCTGGCGATGCGGGCATTCATCCGGTATTCGTCGGCCCAGAACCGGCGGCCATAGGCATAGTCGCCCTTCGTCCCGGTCTCATACATCTCGGCGATGTCGCCACCTGCCGAGAAGGCGCGGTCGCCCTCGGCGTCGATCAGGACCAGCGCCACCTCTGCGTCATCGGCCCAAAGCGTCAGCGCCGCGTCGATATCAAGACACATCTCATAGGTCAGCGCATTCAGTGCTTTCGGCCGGTTCAGCGTGATCCGGCCCGCGCGGCCCTCTTTGCGGATATGAATATCAGCCATCAGCCCCTCTCGGCCAGCATAGCACGGCTGACAATCAGCCGCATGATCTCGTTCGTGCCTTCCAGGATCTGGTGCACACGCAGGTCGCGCACGATCTTTTCGATCCCGTAATCTGCCAGATAGCCATAGCCGCCATGCAGTTGCAGGCACTGATTGGCGACATCAAAGGCGTTGTCTGTAACAAGGAGTTTCGCCATGGCGCAGAATTTCGTGGCATCGGGCGTTTTGTGGTCCAGTTTCCACGCCGCCTGACGCAGGAAGCTACGCGAGGATTGCAGTTTGACCTCCAGCTCCGCCAGACGGAATTGCAGCGCCTGAAACTGGTCGAGCGATTTCCCGAACGCCTTGCGGTCGCCCATATAGGCCAAGGTCGTATCCAGCGCCGCCTGCGCGCCCCCAAGTGCTGAGGCCGCGATATTGAGCCGCCCGCCATCAAGGCCCGCCATTGCATAGGTGAAGCCCTTGCCCTCTTCACCCAGAAGGTTCGCGGCCGGGATCACGCAATCATCGAACTGCACCTGCGACGTGGGCTGTGCCCGCCAGCCCATCTTGTCTTCCAGCGCACCGAACGAGAGGCCCGGTGTTCCGGCCCTGACAATCACCGCCGAAATGCCTTTCGGCCCATCGCCGCCGGTCCTGACCATGGTCAGATAGGCGTCCGAATAAGACCCGCCCGAGATGAAGGCCTTGGTACCGTTGAGCCGCCAGCCCTCATTCGTCCGCTCGGCTTTCGTTCTGAGCGCGGCGGCGTCCGAGCCCGATCCGGGCTCGGTGAGGCAGTAGGAAAACAC
>NZ_JBARVQ010000391.1:0-3105 GCF_049646345.1 Albidovulum sp.
AAGTGCCATAGGATGTGGTTTGCCCATCACTGACCCCCATATCTGCCATACAGACAGGGAATCACAGATCAAGCATCGGGGGAATCCTGAATCTCGAAAACCGCAACACGCTCTAAACCCACCTTACGTGGCATTCAGCGGCGCGGCGGGCGGGATTTGTAGACCGGCAGGCTCCAGCCGAAGATCATGCTTCCGGCCCTGAGCGTGAAGGTGACCGCCGCGCAGATCAGCAGCGCCATGCCCGCTGGGAGGAACTGGAAGGCGACCAGCGCCGCGCCCGATCCGGCGAAGGCGGCGGTGACGTAAAGCTCGCCCTGTTTCAGGACCAGCGGCACCTCGTTGCAGACCACATCCCGCATCAGCCCGCCAAGGCAGCCGGTTGCCACGCCCATCAGCAAGACGACCGCCGGATGGTGATTGAATAGCAGCGCCACACCCGTGCCCGCAGGGACCGCCACCGACAAGGCACAGGCATCAAGCCAGGTGAGCACCTTCAGCCGGCTTTCGAAGATATGCGCGGTGAAATAGACCAGAACCGCCGCCGCGACGGCAACGCCGATATAGGTCGGCTGAGCAATCCAGAAGACCGGATTGCGGTCGAGGAGCACGTCGCGGACGGTGCCGCCCCCGACCGCCGTGAGGCTTGCCAGAAACGCAAAGCCGACCACGTCGAGCTGCGCCCGGCTGGCCACCAACGCTCCGGTCAGGGCGAAGATGAAGACCGAAGCATAGTCGAGAACGTCAAGAAGCGTCATTTGCCCTTGCCTTCTTCGGCTTGTAGGGCGCCATCCCGGCCCGGGCGAGTTCATCGGCGCGCTCATTTTCCGCGTGACCGGCATGGCCCTTGATCCATTCCCACGTCACCTTGTGGCGGGCCTGCGCCTCATCCAGCCTTTGCCAGAGGTCGACATTCTTCACCGGCTTCTTGTCGGCCGTCCGCCAGCCATTGCGCTTCCAGCCATGGATCCATTGGCTGACGCCGTTTTTCACATAAGCGCTGTCGGTCACGACGGTGATCGCCGAGGTCCGTGTCAGCGCCTCGAGCGCCGAGATCGCGGCCAGAAGTTCCATCCGGTTGTTCGTGGTATCCGCCTCGCCGCCCTGCAATTCGCGGCTCCGCAGCACGGTCTCGCCGTCTTTGGCGAGCATGAGGACGCCCCAGCCGCCGGGGCCGGGATTGCCGGAGCAAGCCCCGTCTGTATAGGCAAAAAGATCAGGCATGGGCCTCGATGATGACAAAGGGGTCGTCGGTTCCGGCAAGGCCGCGTTCATGGCCCTCGGAGGTGGAAGTGATGGTGAAACCGGCATCGGCCAGGAGCGCATGCAACTCGGCCACCGTGTGGTAGATGTAAAGCCGGTCGAGCCCGTCGCGGGCCTCACCGGTACCGGTCTTCATGCCGATATGAAAGAGACCACCCGGTTTCAGCGCCCGGTGCAGGGCGGCGATGTGGCGGGGCAGATCGTTACGGGATGCGTGCAGCAGCGAGAAATTCGCCCACACACCGTCATAGCTGGCCACCGCTTCGATATCGTCAAATGTCGCGAGCCGAGCGCCGATGGCGTGGCGTTCATTCGCCAGTGCGATCATTGCGGGCGAGGCATCGACCGGGTCAGGCACATGCCCCGCCGCGCGGAGGAAGGCCGAGGCCGTGCCGGGACCGCAACCGAGGTCGAGTACATGGGCACGTTCGGGCAGTGCGGCGATGAAGGCGCTCAGATGCCGGTCGGGTTCGGCACTGGCAAAGCGGTCGGCATAATCGCCCGCCTTCGCGTCATAGACGGCGATGGTGCGGGGATCGGCGCTCATGCCCGTTCCAGCGCGAGGCGCCCGGCAAGGGCGGCAAAGATCGCGGCGAAGCTGCGGTTCAGCCAGCGCATGATCCGGCCGCTGGCCAGCAGATGGTCGCGGGCGGCGGCGGCGAAGATACCGTAGAGAACGAAGACGCCGAATGTCATCGCCATAAAGACCGCGCCAAGGGCCACCATCTCGGCCGTGGCGGTCGCTACATTGCCCGATAGAAAGGGAGGGAGCAGGGCGAGGAAGAAGATCGACAGTTTCGGGTTGAGGATATTGATCAGCGCGCCGCGCCGCGCGGTGCGCCAGCCGGTCTCTGCTACCCTGTCAGCCCGCGCGGTCAGCGCGCCGTCGGATTTCAGCATCTGCCAGGCGAGGTACATCAGATAGGCCACGCCCGCGAACTTCACCGTCTGAAAGAGCAGCGCGCTGGTATGGAGGAGGGCCGCCAGCCCCAGCGTCGCCGCCATGAGATGCGGGACGATGCCAATCGTGCAGCCAAAGGCCGCCATCAGCGCCGCCCGCCGTCCTTTACCAAGGCCGATGGCAAGGGTGTATATGACCCCGGTGCCCGGCGCGATCACGACGACGAAGGCGGTCAGCAGAAACTGAAGCGAGAGCATTTGTCCTCCTTACGCGGGCTCGCGCAAGACGCGCGGCACCTTGAATTCGACGTTTTCCTTGGCGGTCTCGACCAGCTCGACCGTCACGTCGAACCGGGCGCGGAAGGCGTCGATCACCTCATTGACCAGCACTTCCGGGGCGCTTGCCCCTGCGGTGACGCCGACCGCGCGGATGCCGTCCAGGGCGCGCCAGTCGATATCTGTGGCGCGCTGCACAAGCTGGGCATAGGCGCAGCCTGCGGCCCGGCCCACCTCTACCAGCCGTTTGGAATTTGACGAATTCGGCGCGCCGATAACCAGCAGCGCGTCGATCTTCGGGGCGACGGCCTTCACCGCTTCCTGCCGGTTGGTCGTGGCGTAGCAGATGTCTTCCTTGTGCGGCCCGACGATTGCAGGAAAGCGGTCCTTGAGTGCGGCCACGATCCCCGCGGTGTCATCGACCGACAATGTCGTCTGGGTGATGAAGGCGAGCTTGGCCGGGTCACGCGGGTCGATCCGCGCCACATCCTCTGCCGTCTCGACCAGCAGCACCTCGCCTTCGGGCAGTTGCCCCATTGTCCCCAGCGTTTCCGGGTGCCCCTCATGGCCGATCATCACCATCTGAAGCCCGTTCTGGTGATGTCGTTCAGCCTCGATATGGACCTTGCTGACCAAGGGGCAGGTCGCATCGACAAAGACCATCTCGCG
>NZ_JBARVQ010000392.1:0-2504 GCF_049646345.1 Albidovulum sp.
GGCAACGACCGTTCGGGCCAGTTGTGATGGGGCGACTTTTGGTTGCGGTAGTCGTTGGTGCCAAGCGTCGTCCACCGGGCTGGTCAGCACGGACATGACGCGAATGCCAGCCATTTGCATTTCTCCGCGGAATCCGGACAAGAGCGACAGCCTTGCCGCCGCGCTGGCCGCCGTCCCCGAATACCCCGACTGTCCGCTCAGTCCTGACACAGGGACCACATCAAGGAATGCGGCGGTAGAGGTCACCCCGTCATCGGATCGAGCGCCAAGAGCAGGGCCAAAAGTCTGCGCCAGTCGCATCAGCCCGACGACGCCTGTGTCGAGTCCAGCCTGAAGATCGGACAGCTTGGCCCCGAATGCCACGCCACCTTCGCGGACTTGTCCCGCGGTATTGATCACAATATCGACCCGCCCGCCCAGTTGGGCCGCAAGGTTTTCAACGCTGTGTGTGTCCGTCACGTTCAGCGGCACCAGCTCTGCGCCATCAAGGGCTGTAAGCTGAAGCTTGCCTGCAAAACGCATCAGGGGATCGCCATCGCCAACAAATACTTTCGCGGCACCAGCATCGAGTAGTGCGCGCGCAATCGCCTGACCCGTGTCGGTTCGGCCGTCTGTCACCAGAACGCGGCGGTGTTTCGGATCAGCGGTAAGACTGCGGAATTGCGGGTCATCCTGCATGTTCGGATCATCCCCTATTGGCATAGCGAACAGGGCGGGGTTGCCGCCTCGGTCGAGTTTCAAAGTCATATTCACACGATCTCCAACCCCGACTGTGCCGTGAAGATGCACGATTGCCGTCGGCCCGGCGTCCAGGAGGACCGTACCGATCCGCCAGGGCATGTGATTGCGAAAGTAGTTGTCGGTTGAATGCCGAATGGTGGTTTCCGCCGCGACCTGTCCGCCCGCGTCTTGCTCTCGCCACGCCAGCTCTCCCCAACACTTCGGGCACCGATCGCGTGGTGGATAGGTGATTTGATTGCAGCTTTCGCAGGTTTGCAGAACAAATCTCCCCTGCGCCGCATGGGTGGCCATTTCCATGGCAGCACGGCTGCGCAGGCGCGGCGGAACATGGCCGAGCGTCGTTCGTTTGAGCGGGTCCTTGCGCTTGGGTCGTTGCAACGGTTCCGTCATCGTAGCGCCTCGCGTTGCAGAATGGCCGCGCCTGTGCAGGTGCCGCGATCATAGTTCACCAGTCCAAATCCCGACACCAGGGCGCGATGGGCATTGGGAATCTGTTCGCCAAGCGGGCATTGCAGGATCTGGCGCAACCCTTCTGTGACATTCTGGAATCCACCCGCAGCACCGGCCTGACCCGCAGAGAGCTGGCCACCATTTGTATTCAGTGGCTGCGAGCCGGATGTCGTAAACTCATTTGCCGCGACGAAATCATTCAAACCGGGCTTGCTGCAAAAACCCAGATCGGCAAGCTGCATGGCCACGATCACGGGGTAGTCGTCGTAAACCTGCACGCAGTGAATGTCCTGAGGGCCACATCCGGCCCGGTCCCACAATGCCTCTTGGTCACGTTCCCATCCGCCACGGTACTGAATTGTATCCTTGGCAAAAGCGTTGTGGCGCTCGATCGTTGACAGGATCCGCGCCGTGGACAGCCCCAGTTGCTCTGCCTTGTCAGGGGTCGTGACCAGGAACGCTTCAGCTCCGGCGCAGGGCATCACACAGTCAAACAAGTGGACCGGGTCCGATATTGGACGGGCATTCATGTACTGATCAAGTGACAGTGGCTTCTTCATTAAAGCCAGGGGATTGGAGAGTGCGTTGTCCCTTTGGGCCACACAGAGCTTACCAAAGGTTTCCCGTGTCGTGCCGAATTGCCGCATGAAATTGTCGGTGATCAGCGCAAAAGTCGCATTCGGGCCGCCAAAGCCGTAGGGATATGTCGCGTCCTGGGAAAAGCGTGAAAAACCCGCCAATGTCTGGCGATAGCTGTCGATCTGGTTGGTGTCGGCGGCCACACAGGCCACGACCTCGGCGTCGCCACATTGCACGGCGCGCGCAGCCCGGCGCAGCGCCATGACGCCACTGGCACCGCCGGTCGGGATGTGATCCATCCAGCGCGGACTCAGACCCAGATGCTGAACCATACCTACGACCGTATCCGGAGCAGAGGAAAAGCTGGCGAAGCAGAATCCGTCGATATCACCGGCATTCAGCCCGGTCTTTTGACCAAGCGCCCGCAACGCCGCACCCGCCCACCAGTGCGCGGATTCGGGTGAAAACCGCACATAAGGCACGGTGACCGGTGCGCAGACCGCGACGCCTTCATATCGGGCCTGCATCCCCATTATTGCTGCCGCTTCTTGAGGTGACGCATATCGATGAAACCTGATTGGGCAGCGGTATCTTCCAGCAGCGATTTAAGCTTGCCGCGCAGAATTTTCTGGGTGGCGGTGAGCGGTAGATCCTCGACAAAGGCGATCCAGCCCGGGACTTTGTAATAGGCCATTTGGCCCAAGGCCCAGGTCACGATCTCCACCGCCTTGTCC
>NZ_JBARVQ010000393.1:0-2111 GCF_049646345.1 Albidovulum sp.
CGCCTGCGCCGATGTGGAGGTCAACAGGCTGCCCGCGCTGCCGACACCGGCCGCGCCGGCGGCCATGAAGAAAGAGCGCCGCGACAGGCCCGGTGCCAGGTCATCCCTGTGCCCGTGAAGCAGCGTCGGTTCGAGGTTGAGGTCTTCCCGTTCCATGTGTTCTGGTCCCCCGCTGGTTGGTTGGTGCCGGGCTGACCCCGGTCAGGGAACAGTAGCAATGGACGGCAGATCCCCGGATACGGGAAAAGTAAGGGCAAAATATGGGGATATACCCCATGTTTTACTGAAGCGACCGCAGCTTGCTGCGCAGGTTCTGGCCGCTTTTGCACAGGTCCAGTTTCTTGCGGATATTATTGCGGTGAAAGTCGATCGTGCTCGGTTCGCGCGCCATCATGCGGGCGATGTCCTTGGTGGTATGCCCGCGCATGATCAGCTGGGCGACGTCCTGTTCCGAGGGTGTCAGCGCCTCGAAAGCGGTGGCAAGCTGGCCCGACATCGTGGCGGTGATCGATGTCAGGTTTTCTTCCAGCATCGCCAGATAGGCGGTTGCGACCTCATCCCCCGCAAGCCGGGCGCGCAATGTGCCAAGGGTGGGAATGACCAGCCCCTTGATCTGGCGCAGGACTTTGGCGTCGTAGTCGTCGCGTGAGGTTTCCACATTGGCCAGAAGCACCCTGAGGGCTGTATTGGCCTCTTCCAGTTCCACCGTACGTTCGGTCACGCGGGTTTCAAGTTGATCGAGCGTTGCCTGCAGCCGCTTTTCAAGCCGCGCGCGGGCATCGACCTCGACCAGCAGTTTCAGGTCGGCCTCGATCACGCGGGCGAATTCCTGCACGCCCTCCCTGAACATGAGCGCCCTGCGATTGCGGCGGCTGTCGAGGATACAGATCGTGCCAAAGACCGCCCCGTCGGGCCAGCGCAGCGGATAGCCGACATAAAAGCTCATCCCGTGCTCCATGTCATCATTGTCGGCCCAGCGTGGATCGCAGACGGCATCTTCGACCACCAGTTCGCCGTCCTTCAGCACGCCGTAGCAGTAGAGCTTTTCGTTCAGGGTAAAGCGCCGGCCGACAGGATAGGGATTGCCCTCGGTCCGGCTGGTCACGAAGACGGAATGGCGCGGCGCCTGCGTGCGCATGACCAGACTGGCGGGCACATCGGCCAGATTGGCGATCAGATCGACAATCCGCTGCCAGTTCGCAATGGTCTGGTCAGGAATGTCTGGATGGTCCCGGATTGGCCTGCTCCCTTTCGTGTTTATGGTGACCTCAATCGGGCTGGAAGCCGCCGATAAGCTGGCGCAGCCCCAAAAGCCCGCCTGCGGCAATCGCCGCCAGCGTCACCGGGGCAGAGACCGCCAGCGTCGCCATCGCGGTGACGCCCTGTCCGACCGAACAGCCCAAAGCCAGCGTGCCGCCGATCCCCATCAGGGCGGCGCCCGAAACCTGACGACCCAGTTCGCGCGGGTCTTCGCAGGCCTCCCAGCGGAAAAGGCCGCGAATGGTAGAGCCTGCAAAGGCACCGCCCAGAACACCGGCGACCATGCCGACCGAAAAGCTGATCCCGCCTGCCGTCGAGGTCATGAAGAAGATGATGGTGCGGCCGAGGGGGGCGGTGAAGGACGGGCCTTCCACCCCAACCTCGCCGAAACTCTCATGCCCGATCCAGGTCGTGCCGACAAAGCACCAGACAACCGCCAGCCCGGCCGCGACACCCCAGCCGATCATCGCCGGTTTGCGGCGCAGCGGTGCGTGGACGAGCGCCCAGGACAGGGCAGCAATGCCGAGCACGGATGCAAAGATCAGGGGCGACAGTCCCGTCTGGCCGGACAGCCAATGGGCAATACCCTGTGTCGTCGCGGCCTCTTCCTGCGGAAAGAGAGCGGTGCGCAGGGGCGCGAGCGGGCCCGAAAGCGTGACGAAAGCGAAGATGCCGATCACCACCACGACGACCAGAGACCTCAGATCGCCGCCGCCGAAACGCACCAGCGCGCCGAAACCGCAATTGCCCGCCATCGCCATTCCGTATCCGAACAAAAGCCCGCCGATGATCGACGCAAACGGGTTCCAGCCGATCGTGTGATAAAAGGTCTCGGTCGGGGCGGCGAGGCC
>NZ_JBARVQ010000394.1:0-1939 GCF_049646345.1 Albidovulum sp.
AAGTGCCATAGGATGTGGTTTGCCCATCACTGACCCCCATATCTGCCATACAGACAGGGAATCACAGATCAAGCATCGGGGGAATCCTGAATCTCGAAAACCGCAACACGCTCTAAACCCACCTTACAAACCTGTCGAAATGAACTGGTTGGCTGGTATTTGCGGTCCCCGGTGGGAGATGTAAGGTGGGTTTAAACCCACCTTACCGGATCGGTTCAGCGGTTCGCGCCGGGAACCCAGAGAACGTCGGCCCGGCCGTCGTCATTGGCGATGCGGGCAGCGACGAAGAACCAGTCCGAAAGGCGGTTGAGATACTTCACTGCCGCCCCGTTCACCGATTCCATCCCGACCAGTTCCACCGCCATCCGCTCGGCCCGGCGCGACACGGTGCGGGCAAGGTGAAGATGGGCCGCAAGGGCCGAGCCGCCGGGCAGGATGAAGCTGCGCAAGGGTTCCAATTTCGCGTTCATCGCGTCGATTTCGGCCTCAAGGCGCGAAACCTGACTGTCAACCATGCGCAGCACCGGATAGCCCGCCTCGCCGTCCTTCTCCATCTCGGGACGGCAGAGGTCCGCGCCGAGGTCGAAAAGGTCGTTCTGTATGCGTGCGAGCGCCACATCCATCTCACCCGTCGCATGAAGCCGGGCGAGGCCGAGGACGGAATTCGTCTCATCCACCGTGCCGTAGGCCGCGACCCGCATCGAATGCTTGGCGACCCGGCTGCCATCGCCAAGTGCGGTTTCGCCCTTGTCGCCAGTCTTGGTGTAAATCTTGTTCAGAACGACCATTCAGAAACCTCCGCGACCGGACAGGAAGACGAACAGCAGGATCAGCACCACCGCCACCGCCTGCGCGATGATGCGGTAACGCATGATCCTGTTGGCGTGTTTGCGGTTGAAATCGCCACCCTTGGCAAAGCCGCCGATGCCGATCATCAGGATGATCAGCACGACAAGGCAGGCACCCGCCGCGACGAGGAATAGGGGATCGTTGGCCATGCGCACCTCCGGTTGCCCGCTTTCTACTCCCCACGCGTGCCGGATGCCAGCGCAATGGATGCGGCGACCCGTCGCGTCAGCCGCGCGCCAGCATCCAGAGCAGAGCGCGCGAGGAAAGAATCCGTTTTGCGAAACCCATGAGATAAGTCGGCGTGGTGACGTAATAGCGTGGCTTCGGGTTTGATGCCTCAAGCGCCATGATCAGCTTTTTCGTCACTGCCGAGGCAGGCCATTGCGGTCCGCTGCTACCGCCCTTGTACAACTTGTCGAGAAGGCTTGCACGGTATTCATCCGCACGCGCCGAATGTTCCCAGTCCACCCATTTTTCGAACTGTTTGACCGCGTTCTTGCGGAAATCCGTGGCGATCGGGCCGGGGTCCAGCAGGCTGACTTTGATCCCGGTTTCCGCCATCTCCATCCGCAGGACGTCCGTCATACCTTCCAGTGCAAACTTCGTCGCGACATAGGCCCCGCGCCATTTCATGCCGACGAGGCCGAGAACGGAGGAGCAATTGATGATCCGCCCGTGACCTTGCGCCCGCATGGCGGGGATGATCCGGTTCGTGAGGTCGTGCCAGCCGATCAGGTTTGCTTCAAAGATTGTATGCATCGCCTCGCGCGACACATCTTCCAGAGGCGCGGGGATTGCATAGGCTCCGTTGTTGAACAAAGCGTCGAGGGTGCCCCCCGTCCGTGACAGGATCTCCTCCACCGCGGCGGCAACGCTCGAGGCGTCTTCGTAGTCGAGCTGAAGGCTTTCAAACCCCTCTGACGACAATCGCGCGACATCGGCTTCGGCGCGGCAGGTTGCGAAGACGCGCCACCCTGCGGCCTTCAACGTTACAGCCGCGTCATAGCCGATGCCCGAGGAACAGCCAGTGATGAGAATGGATCGCGTCATGCTTGCCTCGCCCCTTACCTCTGGCAATAGCGTTTCGGGA
>NZ_JBARVQ010000395.1:0-3018 GCF_049646345.1 Albidovulum sp.
CTGAAGTTCCGGGGCAAGGAAGGCGCCTATGCGCTGATCAACTTCCCCCTGATGGTGCCCGAGATCGTGACCGCCATCGCCACGCTGATCTTCTTCGGCGCCATCGGCTTTCGCCTTGGTCTTGCGACCGTGGTCGTGGCCCATATCGTCTTCTGCATCCCCTTCGCCTATCTGCCGATCCGCGCGAGGCTGACCTCGATGGACGACGGGCTGGAACTGGCTGCGCGCGACCTTTACGCCAGCCCCGCCAAGGCCTTCCGCCGGATCACCCTGCCGATCCTGATGCCGGGCGTTGTCTCGGGCTGGCTTCTCGCCTTCATCATCTCGCTTGATGATTTCATCATCTCGGCCATGGTCGCCGGTCCCGGCGCCACCACCCTGCCGGTCCATATCTATTCCATGCTCCGGCTTGGCATCACACCCGAGGTGAATGCCGTCTCCAGCCTGATGATCGTCATCTCAACCACCCTTGTCGCGCTCTCGGCCATGCTTGGCCGCCGGGCGGGGCGCAACACCTGAAAGGAGCACGTCATGCACCTGCGTACCCTTGTTTCTACCAGCGCCATCGCGCTTGGCCTCAGTGCCGGGGCGACCTTGGCCGAAGGCGACCTCTTCATCTACACCTGGGGCGAATACACGCCGCCCGATCTGGTCGCGAAATATGAGGCCGAATTCGGCGTCACCGTTCATATCGACACCTATGACAGCATGGAAACCATGCTGGCCAAGCTGCGCGCCGGTGGCGGCGGCTACGACATCATCGTGCCGGGCGACGCCACGATGCAGATCCTGATCGGCGAGGATATGGTCGAAAAGATCGACGTATTCGCCATGCCGAACTTCGCCCATGTCGATGAACGCTGGCGCGCGGTCTACTGGGATGAAAAGCGCGAATATTCCGCGCCATGGGCCTGGGGATCGACCTCTTTCGTCGTCGATACCGACAAGGTTTCGGGCGACTACAAGACGCTGGCCACGCTTTTCGCTCCAGCCGAGGATGTAAAGGGCAAGATCAACATGCTGCGCGATCAGGCCGATGTGATCAACATGGCCCTGCGCTACCTCGATCTGCCGCGCTGCAACGAAAGCCCCGAGGACATGAAGAAGGTGCTGGAGCTTCTGACCGCCCAGAAAGACTGGGTGAAAAGCTACAACTCTGAGACCAAGGAGCCGCTCGTGTCGGGCGAGGCCGTCGTGTCGATGAGTTGGAACGGTTATGCGATGCGGGCGCGCGATGAGAAACCGTCGCTGGAGTATGTCTATCCGAAGGAAGGCTACACCGGCTGGATGGACAATCTTGCGGTGCCGAAGGGTGCGCCGAACCTCGACAATGCCAAGGCCTTCATCAACTTCGCGATGGCGCCGGAAAACGCGGCGATGGTCACCAACTACGCGCGCTATTCGAACGGCATCATGGGGTCGGAGGCCTTTGTTGAGGCCGAACTGGCCACCGCGCCTGAAATGACACCCCCTGCCGATGCCCCGGCGCCGGAATTCATCCCAGTCTGCTCACCTGCCTCGATCGAGCTTTACGATCGCGTCTGGACCAAACTCCTGAACTGATCTCGGCCTACGGCGACCCTTTCGCCGTAGCGCTTTCCCCACTAATTGCAAAGGGTGCCAAAGGCGCACCCATGGAGAGAAAAATGCGCAACGTTACCCTTGCCGCGACCCAGATGGCCTGTTCCTGGGATGCGGATGAGAATATCGAGAAGGCCGAGAAGCTGGTCACCGCCGCCGCAGAGAAAGGCGCGCAGATCATCCTTCTGCAAGAACTGTTCGAGACCCCCTATTTCTGTCTGGAAATCTCGTCCCGGTTCTTCGACCTTGCCCGCCCGATCACCGAAAACCGCGCGGTCGGGCATTTCCGCACGCTGGCGAAGAAGCTGGGCGTGGTGCTGCCGATCTCCTATTTCGAACGCGCGGGGCTGGCACATTACAATTCGCTGGCGCTCATCGACGCGGATGGCGAGATCCTGGCGAATTACCGCAAAACCCATCTCCCGCAGGCGGCAGGATATGAGGAGAAATACTACTTCACTCCCGGCGATACCGGCTATCAGGTCGTGAACACCCGCTATGCCCGCCTCGGCTGCGGCGTCTGCTGGGACCAGTGGTTCCCCGAAACAGCGCGGTCTTTGGCGTTGATGGGGGCCGAGGTTTTGATGTTCCCGACTGCCATCGGGTCCGAACCGCATTATCCCGAACTGGACAGCGCGGCACACTGGCAACGCACGATGCAGGGCCATGCGGCGGCCAATATCATGCCGCTCGTCGCTTCGAACCGGGTGGGTACCGAAAAAGATGGCGCGACCGAGATGGCGTTCTACGGCTCGTCCATCATCGCCGACTACACCGGCGACAAGGTAGCAGAGGCGAACCGCACGGAGGAAACCGTCCTGACTGCCAGCTTCGATCTGGACGAGGTTGCGGAATACCGCCGTGCCTGGGGCATCTTCCGCGACCGGCGGCCGGACATGTACGGGGCGATTGCCACGATGGATGGCAAAAACCGGGTGGTTGGCTGACGCCTCAGCCCTGCGGGCAGGCCGCGACCTGCCCGCATCCGGCCCTCAGACCCTGAACGATTCCAAAGACATCTTCCGACAGCGACGCCCAATCCTCGTTCGAGCAGAGATAGGCCATGTGATCGGACAGGTAGCTTTCCATCGGCCCGCGCCATGAGGGGTCGGTGTCGATCATCTGCTCTGTCGTGTAGAGCAGATATTCGACATAGGCCGTATAGGCGACCCTCTCGCTGCTTTCCGGAAGGGCGCAATAGTCCGCCGCCGCCAGTTCCGGCTTCTGTGCCGTCAGGTTCAGGAATTCACGGTAGATCTCCCGCGCGGTCTGGTCGCGGCCAATCCGGTCAGCCGCTGAAATCTGCCAGGGAATGACGGTGATGGCGACCAAGGCCGCCGCCGCAGTGACCAAGGCCCCTGCCGCCTCCAGAGGTTCGGCATTCCGCCTCAGCCAGTTCCACATGGGTCATACCTTTGGTTGCTCGTGTGTCGCGCA
>NZ_JBARVQ010000396.1:0-2462 GCF_049646345.1 Albidovulum sp.
CGGAAAAAAGGGTTTCAGACGCACCATCTGCGCGTCGCTCAGCCAGAAAAGATCGCTCATGTCACCGCTCCGTTTTCGGAGCCGTGAATCATGCAGCGCTTGGGAAATCAATGCATCCTGACCCTAGTCGTCTGGAAGCTCGATCGCCTCGGCCGCGACCTCAAACACCTCGTGACAATCGTACAGGAACTGACCGATCGGGAGGTCGGCCTCCGCGTCCTCACCGGGCAAGGGGCGCAGATCGACACCACTACCGCTGCAGGGCGGTTGATATTCGGCATCTTCGCGGCCCTGGCAGAATTTGAACGGGAACTGATCCGCGAGCGCACCGTCGCAGGCCTCAAGGCCGCCCGGGCGCGAGGACGAAAAGGCGGGCGTAAATTCGCGCTGACCAAAGCCCAGGTGCGCCTTGCGCAGGCGGCCATGTCGAACCGCGATACTTCAGTCGCACAGCTCGCCAAGGAGCTCGGTGTCAAGCCTGTCACCATTTACCGATATGTTGGTCCTAACGGAGAGATCAGGGAGAACGGAAGACGCGTCCTGGCTGCCTAACGTACGATCCTGCACTCAGCCGGAAAGGACCCCACCCTGCGCGCACCGCGAAATGACCCGAGTGTCGGCAGCCACCCGCCCGGCACGCGGGCCTGAACCAGAACCAGCCCCTCCCCCGCAAGAATCCGGCCAAGTTCATGAAGCGACGGCGCCGTTGCCTCGCCGTTCACGATCTGGCCTGTCAGTCGTCGGGCGGAATAGCTAAATACCGGCATCGACACCCCATAAACCCCAAAGGCCCGGCCCGTGGGCCGGATCTTCAGTTCTCATGTCTATCCCATCAGAGGTTGCAGTAGAAGGGTGAAGCCGGATCGGACCGGTCCATTGACCGTGACGCCCACACCGGTACCAGCCGCCATGCGAACATGTCGTGGATTGCTTCTCCGTTTCATCCTAAACCTCGTTGGGATCAACGGTCGCCTCCGGGCCTCCCGCCCGGGCTACTCTCGCCTCGCGATTTCGTTGAGATCCTGAATTTGGGCGCGGATGGAATATGAACGCGATAACAAGGAAGTACTTGATCTCTGCGACTTATCTCGTCGCTCCCACGCTTTGCGCGGCCGCCCCGCAGCTTCCCCCGGCCCGGCTTGACCTGATCGTCCTGTTCCTGCTTCTCGGCTATATCGCCTGGCGGGACCTGATGGAACTGCGCATCCCGGACAGCGCGAATCTGTTGCTTGGCCTCTGCGGTCTTGCCGCCACCTGGGCGGCCACACCCGCCAACCTGCCGCTGCATGCGGCCGCCGCCCTGATCGCTGGTGGCGGTCTTTTCCTGATATCGGAACTCTACTTCCGGCTGCGCGGCAGGGACGGTCTCGGGCTTGGCGATGTGAAACTGGTGGCCGCCGGTGCGCTCTGGATCGGGCCGGATATCGCATCCGCCCTCGTCATCGCGACCGGAACCGCACTTGGCCTCGGGCTGTGTCGCTGGGTGCGGGACCCCGCAAGCTGGTCACGGCCGCTTCCCCTCGGGCCCTTCATCGCCCTGGGTATCCTGACCATGCAGCTTGCCGCGACCTTCGGGCCGCTCTGAATGACCCCATTCAGCAAAACCTCATGCCGTACAACAAACCTCTATGATACTTGGGTCCACGCCGCGAAGCGCCACAAGAAGCCGTTCGCCCAGATGTTGCTCAACGTAACGCGCATGAAACCGCGTCGGCGCGGTCAGGGTCAGACGACCCGCTTCCAGATCGGCCTCCACCAGCTGATGGAACCAGGCACCATAGGTTGCCGCATCGGCCTCGTGCAGCCGCGCCTGTGCGGCAGCCCAGACAGATCCATCCTCAGCGGGCTGCGGCACGGCACGCAGCGGCAGGACATTGGACGCACCCTGCCCTGCCCCGCCTGCCTTGCCATCAATGCGTGTGATGAAATCCTCACCGATCAGCGGCCAGACCGGGCGGGTATCCTCCATCATCCGGTTCATATCCATGCCATAGACACTGACCCGGCCTCGCGCGCCCTGCCGCTTCAGGACCAGCCAGCCCTTGGCCCGCAGCTTTGCCATCTCTCGTTTCACGGTACGTTCATCGACCGACCAGAGCTTCGCGATCTCCCCCTGCCCCATCGTCAGTTCGTCGCGCTGCCAGTTGTAGCGCGTCGTGATCAGCGCCATCATCCGCAGCACCTGTCGCTGAACATGCTTGTCCTGCGACAGCGCGAATGCCATCAGCGCCGAAAGGATATCGTATTTGCGGGAAGCCGCCTCGCGCCCGACGGGCCGGGGAAGCTGCATGGCTCTCTCCTGTCTGTCCTCTCCGCCGTGGCGGATCATGCCTCAATCAGCCGGGCCTTTGGTGGCCTCTTGCCGTGAAGAGGTCGCAAACACAACGCTCTTCCTCTGTCTTTGGCTATTTGCGTCCAGCATTTCGATTCTGTCAAGGACCGAACAGCCCCAGCCGGTATGC
>NZ_JBARVQ010000397.1:0-3013 GCF_049646345.1 Albidovulum sp.
GAGCTTGGGGGCTATGTGCGCAAGGGTGAGAAGTCTTCTACCGTGGTCAAGTTTGGCACCGTCGAGCGTGAAGACGAAAACGGCGAAGAACGTCAGATCCCCTACGCCCGCGCCTATCGTGTTTTCAACGCCGACCAGATCGAAGGGCTTGCCGCCGACTTTTACCTTCTGCCCGATCCGCCCCGCGATCTTGGCACCGAGGCAGACCCCGAGCTTGAAGCGTTTTTTGCGGCGACCGGCGCGCAGATCGACACCACCGAGGAACCGCGCGCCTACTACAATCTGAAAACCGACCGTATCCACATGCCGCTGATTGCCACTTTTCACCGCGCCGCAGGTTACTACGGCACCTTGGCGCATGAGCTGACCCACTGGACAGGGGCCGCGCAGCGGCTGGACCGTTTCAGCCGCTTCAATGACCGCAAGGCCTATGCGTTCGAAGAGCTGGTGGCCGAAAACGGAAACTGCATGCTTTGCGCCCAGCTTGGACTTGAGCCTGAATTTGAACAGAGTGCCGCTTATGTCGAAGGCTGGTTGAAGGCACTGAAGGAAGACAATCGGGCAATCTTTAGGGCCGCATCCGAGGCACAGAAGGCCGTTGATTACATCATGGCCCGCGCCGCGCAGGTTGACCGGATGGCCGCCGAATAGGAGCCAAACCTACCGAAAACTTTGAGGCCCCCGCGATCTAGCGGGGGCTTTTTTCTTGGAGGGTCAGCCCTAGTCGCAGGCGGGTTTAGGATGACCTGCCGCCGGGCAGCCTAAAGGCCACCCGACG
The DNA here is from genome assembly GCF_049646345.1 of Albidovulum sp. Lineage (GTDB taxonomy): Bacteria > Pseudomonadota > Alphaproteobacteria > Rhodobacterales > Rhodobacteraceae > Albidovulum. The sequence continues at coordinate 779 of NZ_JBARVQ010000397.1, forward strand.
ACAGGCCCGGCGCTTCGCGCAGACGCCCCCAAAGGTGGCGGCAGACAGATAGGGCTTGCCATGTTACATTTTTCTGCCATCATAGATGGGAGGAAAATGTAACATGGAGAATCCCGTGCCCCGAGCAGTTACAAAAGTCTACATTGAAGACCTTGACGTAGATCGTAGGCTTTCGGAGTTGGGTATGGGCAAGCAAGATGTATTGGACATCCGTAATGTCGCCGCAAGTATGCATGCGACAGGTTCATCACCCCTATTTCCTGCAAACGGGGCCGGGCAGCTTGCTTATCAGTATGGCACTCGTGAACTGCGGGCGACTCTTCTGAAGCGTGGTTGGGTGATTGACCAGTCTTATGGCACCAACGGCGTTCGCCATCCTAACCGGAAGATTATCGTTCTTTATCAAAACGTAGATGTTTCTTGCTCCCTGTCGGATTTGCCACAAGCACGCAGTCGTAAAGGTGCCGGTTCAGAACGACTCAGCCAGGGAAGTGCATTCGATTTGATCGAGGAGGTTGTTCCGTCCACCCATTCCGGTGAGGGGCTTGATCTTGAGGTCTGGTATGTGATGGTCGCCCAGGATGGCGCCGTGGAAGTAACTCATGCACTTATCAAGAACGGTGAATTTTCTGAGTTTATCGAGCGCATCTTCGTGCATGACGGCAAGGATTTTGATGCTCTTGTAGAAGATGACTCTTCAGATGATGAAGCTATCGACTTCGACATCATGATCTCACGGAAATGACTAGGCACGACCCCTTCAACCACCTTCGCTTAATCCTTGCCCGCAAACGCAGAAAGATGACCGCAATACAGGTGGCGGAAGCTGCGGGGCTGTCGCGTGTACATCTTTCGAGAATTGAGAATGGGCAAAGCGAGCCAACCGTTGAAACAGTCGAGGCGCTTGCGAAGGCAACGCGCTATCCGGTTGAATTCTTTTTTGTGCAGGAAACCTGCGAACTTCCAGCCGAGGCTGTGAGCTTCCGTAGCCTCAAACGCACTAGCGTCCGGGAGCGTGAAGCAGCACGTGCAGCCGGTGAAATTGGTGTGGATGTAGGGCAGTGGCTTTCGAAGGAGTTCAATCTGCCAGAACCTGTGCTGCCGGATATGGGTTATGAGCCAAATCCGGCAGCTGCCGCGCGGGGCCTTCGGCAAGCATGGGGTCTTGGCGAGAAGCCAATAGCAAGCATGATCGCGCTTCTAGAGGCAAAAGGAGTGCGTGTTTTCTCACTCGCGGAAGAGACGCTCAATGTGGATGCATTTTCGTTTTGGCAAGACGGTGTCCCGTATGTGTTTTTGAATACTATGAAGACAGCCGAGCATGGTGTCATGGACGCTGCGCACGAGTTGGGACATTTGATTTTGCATGCTGGTGGCAACACGCTGCACGGTAGGGATGTAGAGCGTGAGGCGAATGCTTTCGCATCCAGCTTTCTAATGCCCTCAGAAGACCTGCGGGGGCGTATTCCCCCCTCACCTTCAGTTCACTTGCTTCTGAAGCTGAAGGAGCGGTGGAGAGTATCTGCAATGGCGCTAGCCTATCGAGTCCATGGCCTTGGCCTACTAACCGACTGGCAGTACCGGTCCATGTGTATCGATCTTACGCAGCGGGGCTATCGAACTGGCGAGCCGGGGGGGACAGATCGTGACAAGTCGAGAGTTTGGAAGCAGGTGCTTGACCACCTGTGGCGTGAGGGAAAGACGAAAGAGACCATTGCGCGTGCACTGCACCTGCCAGTGGACGAAATTGAAAAGCTGACCTTCGGGCTGGCGGCTGAACCTGTACGTCCTGCTAGAGGGCAACAGCTTCGCGTCATTAAGTAGATAACCGGCTCCCGCAGAAAAGCGGGTTTGCAAGATCTTGAGGGCAGGCTTTGAGTAGAACACTTTCTGAAATTGTTGCTGACTTCGGTGCTACAGCGAAATCCAAGTTAAAAAATGTTGGTGTTTCAGGCGCGCCCGAAGATCAGCTCCGTGCGCCTCTTGAAACTCTGATAGCACAGATGGCCGAGCTCGCCGGGCTTCCTGCGGGGGCTATTGTATCGGTTGGTGAAACGTCCCTGTCGGAGCTCAAAACCCGACCAGATTATGCAATTACATTCAAGTCTATGCTTGTCGGCTTTGTTGAAGTCAAAGCTCCGGGAAAAGGTGCCGATCCTCGTAGATTCACCGATAAGCATGATCAGGGGCAGTGGGAGAAACTGAAGACCCTACCCAACCTAATCTATACTGATG